>JAYUPT010000030.1:0-5267 GCA_043759965.1 Aestuariivirga sp.
AAATCATCCGGTGTTTCTTGCAACGAAACAGCTTCAATGCCGGTGCCTTGCTCTTCCACAATCGGTGCCATAGCAAGGTCTTCGCCACCTTGTGGCACCAAAACTTTACCTGCAAAACCACCGTCACCAGTTTGTGCAGCTTTGTTGCTCATCGCACCCAAAATAGTTTCTTGCGGTGCTGTGCCATCTTCAACGCCACCATAAAGTGTTCCCTGTTGTGCAGGCTGGGCTGCATCACCAGCCAAAGGCGCTTCCTGAATAATCTCTACACCACCATCACTAACTTGACCTGTAATTTCAGGTTGAACTGGTACCTGCATCACAAGTTTCTTTTTAGGCAAAGGTGCCACCACGGCTGGCTGCTCAAGTGAACCCATTTTTTGGGGAGCAGCGCCCTGCTGCGCCTGCATTTGTTTGATGATGTAGTTCAGCTCTTCGATCTGCCCCACCAGTTGGCGCACCTGATTTTCAAGCGCATCCATGCGGTTGCTCACATCATCGGCATAAGCTGGTAGAGTTGAGGCACTCATCATTAAAGCAATTACGAAAAGACTTTTCTTCAACATGGGGAAAGAATCCAATACATTGATTTTCCCTGCTCTGAAACCAAATCGCGTTAGAATTGAGGCTCGATTGGGGAGATTTTGAATTGTGAGCGGCTGTTGCAAGCTTGCAACAGCCGTTAAACTCAATTGGCACCACCGGTTATCACCGTAACAGAACGCCGATTCTGGCTCCAACATTGCTCTTCATCACAAAGTGCAACGGGGCGTTCTTTACCATAAGCTATGGAGGCAACACGGCTACCAGCAACACCTTGGCTAATCAAGAAGCCACGAACCGTGGTGGCACGGCGGGCTGAAAGCGAAATGTTATACTCGCGCGTGCCGCGTTCATCGGCATGGCCTTCAACTTGAATGGTTACATTTGGATATTGCTGCAACCATTGGGCTTGCTTGGTCAGAATATCAGACGCTTCTGGAGTAAGCGATGTTTGGTCATTCAAGAAATAGACGCGGTCGCCAATTTCAGTTTCAAATTGTGCCTTAGAACCAGGTGTGGCCGAACTAACGCCAGCGCCGCCCAAACCAGCATCAAGGTCTGGTTGGTTTTTCTTGGAACAGGCTGCCAAAGCCAAAAAGCAGCAGCAAATGGCTGCCATCTTGAAACTTGCTACGCGCGTCATCATCGTCGTCACTCCTAAAACTCGCAGTTCCTGCTGCGCCCCTTGGCATGACAGAAACACAAAAAATTAACTGCGCCCAAAACGGTCAAATGGCGCAAAATGCCACCGCACGCAAGTGTGGTGGCACATGGTTAACAAACCGCAAACATAAGCTAAAGCCCTAACTCGCGTTCGCCCCGCCCGTAATAACGGTAACAGCACGGCGATTTTGTGACCAACATGACTCTTCGTCACATAATTTTACCGGGCGCTCTTTTCCATAAGCAATGGTAGAAATGCGTCCACTTTCAACACCTTGCGCAATTAAATAGGCGCGAACCACCGTGGCTCTACGGGCCGAAAGCGAAATATTATATTCCCTCGTGCCCCGTTCATCAGCATGGCCTTCGATTTGAATCGCCACACCATCATATTTTTTCAGCCAGTTGGCCTGTTGCAGCAAGGTGGAGCTGGCTTCTTCGGTAAGATCGGTTTGGGCATTTTCAAAATAAATCCGGTCGCCCACATTTTGCGCAAGGTCATCAGAAGAGCCAGCCAAAGCCGAACCAGCCATTTGTTCGCTGTTCAATCCAGAATTGAGACCAGCAGCGGTTTTGCTTTTTTTGGTGCAGCCAGAAAGTGCCAGCACGCACGCCAAAGCAACGACGATCTTGAAACTCACAATTTTACGCATACGCAAAACTCCACTCACAACGGGAAAGCCATCCCCAATTCATTAAAATTGTAATGACCTAACTTAGTTAAGAAGAGGTGACCACGCCGGGTCTGACGAAAATTCTGGCGTAGGCACAACTTGTTCGTTGTAGCCAGAAATATCCACGGAATAGAGTTGTGGTCCGCCACTCTCGCCACCGCTTTCACGGAAGAACATAATCACGCGGCTATTTGGCGACCATGTTGGCCCCTCATTATGACGACCCTCAGTGAGAATGCGCTCACCTGATCCATCAGGGTTCATCACGCCAATTGAAAACTTGGCTTCGCCTTGCTTGGTAAATGCAATCCATTTGCCATCTGGCGACCAGACGGGCGTTGAATAACGGCCTTTGCCAAAGCTGATGCGGTGCTGATTGGAGCCATCGGAGTTCATCACATAAGCTTGCTGCGTGCCACCACGATCAGACTCAAATGCAATCTGCCCACCATCGGGAGCATAGCTTGGGGCTGTGTTAATTGAGTTTTCATTGGTCAATTGCCGCACTTGTTTTGAGCGCAAATCCATTTCAAAAATGTTGGAGTTGCGGCCATCATCACTTTGCAAACTCATGATAACTTTTTGACCATCCGGCGAAAAGCGCGGCGCAAAACTCATGTTGGGAAAATCACCAACAATTTCTTTTTGCCCTGTGTCGATATTATATAAGTAAACGCGCGAAGCCTCAGTGCCGATTGCGGCATAAGTAATTTCCTGAGAGTTGGGTGAGAATCGCGGCGTGAGCAATATCTCATTGCCCTTGGTCAAAGTGCGCGCGCCAAATCCATCTTGGTCCATAATCGCGAGTTTCTTAATGCGTTTATCCTTCGGGCCGGATTCATCCACATAAACCACGCGCGTATCAAAATAACCGGGATAGCCAGTGATAGACTTGTAGATCAGATCAGAAATTTTATGAGCAATGCGTCGCGCAACTTTTGGCGTGGCCGTGAAACTTGTGCCCGTTACCAACTGCCCAGTGTTCACATCATAAAGTTTGAAGGCCACTGACATTTTTCCGCCTTGCATCACAACTTGGCCAACCACCAAATGCTTGGCTTGCACTTGCTTCCAACTTGCAAACTGAGGTGCAGCTTCAAAATCTCCAATTTGTTCAATAAAAGATTCTGGTGGCAATGGCTTGAAATATCCTGAACGCGCGAGATCATTGGCAATCACGCCTGCAATTTCAGCCGAAACTTCACCCGCACCTTCACCCGAAATAAATGGCGCAATGGCAATCGGCAGCGGATCAATTTGCCCACCAGATACAGTGCCCTCCAAAGCCCAAGCGGTAGGTGCGGTCAATGCAACCAGCATCAAAAATGTAAAAATCAGTTTGCCCATTTTAAGTCCCATCAAGTGCCAAACAGCAAGTTTGGATTAAAGTCTAATGTATTGTCTTTCCAGAGTTCATATTGATCTGGCGGCAGATCATAATTCTGGCATTCAAGAATTGCTGAAACCGCAGCCCGCGCTGTGGCATCAAAAATCGGGTCCGAGTTCATGCTGGCCACTTCCGGCTGGCCATTCACCGAACCATCGGTATTCAACAGAAAATGAATGCGCACTGAAATGTCCGCATCACGCGCCGCAGGTGGCACATTGAAACAGCCCTTCACTTTGCTGGTGAGCGCGTTAATCAAAGTGGCCGTCACAAGTTGGTCATTGCCCTGTGCATCAACCTCAGCAAGCTGAGGCGAACCGGTTTCTTCGGTTGGTTTTTGCGGTGCGGTTTTCTCGCCTTTTTTCTTATCCAGAAAAGCTGCAATGTCATCGAGCTTTAATTCCGGCTTTTTCTTTTCCGGCTTCTTAGGTTCTGGCTTTTTCTCTGGCGGTGGCTCTTCGGTTTTTTTCAACAGGTCAGTAAGCGCCGTTGGATCAAGCGGCTTCGGCTCTACTGGCTTTGGTTTTGGGGGTTCCAGCTTTTTAGGTTCCGGTGGCGGCGTTGGCTCTTTTGTTGCTGTGTTCACCTCATCTGCAACTTTTGGCGCGGGGGGCACATCTTTTATGATCTTGGTTTCTTTGGGCGCTGGTTTTTCTACTTTTGGCGCAGCCTCTTTTGCCGTTGCCATTTTTTGCGTCTTGTCAGTAATCTGGCTTATATCAACCTGCACCGCTTCAACCGGCTTCACTTCAAATGGTTTTGGCGCTGGCAAAACCACCAGCGTGGCCAGCAAGATTGCGGCATGAAACCCAATGGAAATGACTGCTGGTTTCCTCATCAGTTTGCTGGGGCCGCCTTTTCCGCTGGCGATGTGACCAAACTAATTTTGCTAAACCCAGCCGAATTCAAAACGCCCATCACTTCCATAATAGCGCCATAAGGCACATTGGTGTCGCCACGAACCATCAATTGTTCTTTATTGCCATTCTTGGCCAGTGCTTGCAGCTTCGCCGCAAGATCACTCAAGGGAATTTCAGTTTTATCAATAAACACTTTGCGATCAGCCTGAACTGAAATCGTCAAAGGCTCAGATGGTGTGGGCAATGGCATGGCTTCAGTTTTTGGAAGTTCAATCGGAACCCCAGTTGTCATCAATGGGGCTGCCACCATAAACACAATCAGCAGAACCAGCATAACATCCACCAAAGGTGTCACGTTAATATCGCTCATCGTGCCGTGGTTAGACCTGCGTCTGGAATTGCGCCGTTGATATCCGCCTGCTCTGGCTCCACCTGCACCCATGTTTAAACACGCTCATCCAACTGGCGGGAAATGATGGCGGAAAATTCATCTGCAAAATTCTCCAGCCGCATCCCAATTTTTGCTGCATCAGCTGAATACATGTTATAAAAAATTGTCGCTGGTATGGCGGCAACAAGGCCAATGGCCGTGGCGAACAATGCTTCGGCAATGCCCGGCGCAACCACTGCCAAGTTAGTGTTCTGCGAATTGGCAATGCCTTGAAACGAAGTCATAATGCCCCACACGGTTCCAAACAGCCCCACAAACGGACCAGCCGAACCCACCGTGGCCAAAAACAACAGGCGCGATTCCAGCCCGCCCATTTCTTTTTGAATGGCCACATCCATCACTTTTTCAATGCGCTTTTGCACCCCAGCAAAACCAGCCCGCATGGCTGAGCCTTGGCTGCGCTTCCATTCCGCCATGGCGGCAACGAAAATCGCCGAGAGGCCAGAGTTTGCGCGGTTAGACATGGCGTTGTATAAATCTTCGAGCGATTGCCCCGACCAAAACGTCGATTCAAACCGATCATTGGCGGCGTTCATTTTGCGCACAGCATAGTATTTTTCGAAAATAATCGCCCAGCACCAAACAGATGCGAGCGCCAAACCAAGCATTACCAGAAACACTGGCCAAGATGCCTGAAATAACAAATGCCACAGCGAAATCTGTGGCCCACCACCCACAACGGGTGCAAC
>JAYUPT010000031.1:0-2158 GCA_043759965.1 Aestuariivirga sp.
CAAGTGCCCTACAGCGTGATCCATGCGGCGTTTGATTTGAAAGCGGTTGCGTGAGTAGCGGCGGCAACACAATGAACAACGAAGCGTTACCAGCGTTCAAAGAGTTGAATGCACTGTCACCGAAACTTCCAATCTGCGCATCCGCTGACGCTCCGCCTATCCGCATCTCGATCAGACGTTTGGAAAACAAAGAGAGGCATCCGCGTTGTTTTCACTAAGTCAGTTCAAATCCTTCATCCCCTCCGCCGCTTCATGCCTCGCCTCACTTTCAGCGGCAATGTCATCAAAGGAACGCAGACTCACCACGTAGATTGTGGGATGAAGACTGAGCATGCAAACTAGCCCCTCGTTCTTGTTTCCAAAAATTGTAAGTTCCACATATGGGTTGGAATATCTTGCCCTCCAGAATGAGTCATTCACTTTCCACCATTCTCCCAATAGTCCTTTGTATCCGAACTGCAGTTTGCTGTATGTTTTGAGTTCGGCTGTGGCTTGATTGTGGGCGAAAGTAATTTCTTCACTCTCTGCTTTGGCTAAACATTTTTCAACAAACTCTGTTTTGAATTCGGCCTGAAGAAACTGATGGAGGCCTGACATCTTGCGTTGCATGTGCCAGTCATTGAGGAAAGCAGTTCCCCAATAAAATATGGATAGGAAGCCGAGGCCAATCACAAATCCAGGGGAAGAGCCAACCAATTTTATTAAAGACGGAATCAGGAATAAAAACCAAATCGCCATAAAGAGGAGTGCGAAGATGGTGAACAGTAAACCAGATTCGCGCATTGGTTCTGTCATGCTCTGGCCAAACAAGACCATGGTGCTTTGCAGTGTCAAAAAGATTGACAGCAAAAAAACAAAGGCACAGGCTCCCGCAAAATACGTGAAGAAGGGGCGTTGAACTTTGTTAGTCATACTGTTGTTATATATTTATTTGAGCTTGCTGACGAGTGCCCATGAAGAATGAGAATGGGAGAATTGAGACGCTTTCCATTGGTTTGTGTGGAGAATGGGGAGGTTTCCCTTTGTTTGATGCTTTTAACTCCATCACCTCTTCTCCGCCACCTTATAAACCTCATTCCGTTCGCGTTTACCCACCGCAACCACCAGCACAATCAACTGGTGGTCTCGCACCTCATAGACCAGCCGATAGCCCGCATTGCGCAGCTTGATCTTGTAGCGTTCTTTCGCGCCATGCAGACGTGCAGAGGGGACTTTGGGATTTTCCAGTCGTTCGGCCAGTTTGGTTTTGAAGGAAGGAATGGGGACGCTTTCCTTTATTGATTTCGCTCTCACACAAACACCCCCACATCCACCGCAAACTTGTTCGCCAGTGCCTTCGCAATCTCCTTGCTGATCTCGCGCTTGCCACTCAAAATTTCTGAGATGCGGCTTTGCGGGGCGCAGTCGGCGAGGTCGGTTTGGGTGAGGTCGTGTTGCTGCATGAGAAAGTGCAATAATTCCCGTGGTGAGGCTTCTGGAATAGTCACCTGTTCAGCTTCATATGCGGCAACTTGATTTGCGAGGTAATCAAGAACTTCCGCCAGAGGATGCTTTTCGTTTTCACCGACTTCATCCAGCAATTGATGAATAACAGCTGAGGCGCGTTTGTGGTCTTTGGCGGATTTGATTGCTGAGAAGCCTAACGCATCACGAAAAGGCGTCCAAGCTGCCAGTAAAGTTCCTGTCGATATGACTTCATGTTTCATGGCAATCTCCACTTTCCCAAATCATATTCAGCATGGGTAAGAATATGACGGATATAAACTTTGCGCCTGTTGTAATGTATAGCTGCAATCAAACGATACTTATTGCCCGCGATATTAAATACAGTAAGCCCTTTGACGTGATCGGCACTGGCGAAGTGCCTTTTCAATTCGGCAAAATTTGCATATTCATGGCCTTGGATAATTCTGTACCAAGCAGTCAGTGACGAAAGAGCATCTGGATATTTGGACCAGAAAACAACCAGCGCAGGCTTTGCAATGACATGCATGATCTCTTCATTATACCAAATTGGTATGTGTGTCAAGTCGCGAAATTCTTTTGCACGATCGTCGCGCTCACCTCTTCTCCGCCACCTTATAAACCTCATTCCTTTCGCGCTTGCCTACCGCAACAACCAACACAATCAACTGCTGGTCTCGCACCTCATAGACCA
>JAYUPT010000032.1:0-5255 GCA_043759965.1 Aestuariivirga sp.
CCTCTACAATACGCTGACCCGCCAAAAGGAAAACTTCGTTCCCATCGATGCTTCCAATGTGCGCATGTATGTCTGCGGCCCCACGGTCTATGATTTCGCACACATAGGTAACGCGCGGCCAGTGATTGTGTTTGATGTGCTCTACCGACTGTTGCGCCATCTTTATGGTGAGAAGGCGGTGACTTATGTTCGCAACATCACCGACGTGGACGACAAGATCAACGCCAGAGCTTTACGCGATTTTGGTGAGCAAATTGATGCGGGTACGATGTCATTGAACGAGGCCATTCGCTCTGTGACTGAGGAAACAGCAAATCAGTTTTTTACGGATGCCAAAGCGCTCGGCTGTTTGGAACCAACAGTCCAACCTCGTGCCACCGATAATATTGATAGCATGGTGGAAATGATCCAATCACTGCTAAATGGTGGGTTTGCATATGTTGCTCAGGGCGAAGAAGGTCGTGAAGCCCTTTTTGATGTCAAGATGATGGATGACTATGGGAAGTTGTCGAAGAGACCAATCAACGAACAACAAGCAGGTGCTAGAGTTGCCGTTGAACAACACAAGCGAAACCCGGAGGATTTTGTTCTCTGGAAAGAGTCAAAAGTTAATGAACCCGGCTGGCCCGCTAGTTTTAGTATCAGCGAAGTAAATCAAAATACGTTACAACTGAATTCAAGAGACATTACTATTTTTGGCCGCCCCGGCTGGCACATCGAATGCAGCGCCATGAGCATGAATACTCTTCTGACACCATTTGGGGGCGGATATGGTGTAGCTGACAAGACCAAAAACATTTTTGATATACATGGTGGTGGATTGGACTTAATTTTCCCCCATCACGAGAATGAGATCGCCCAATCGTGCTGTGCTTTAGGCGTTGAACGCATGGCCAATGTGTGGATGCACAACGGGTTTCTGCAAGTTGAAGGACAGAAAATGTCCAAGAGCTTGGGGAATTTTGTGACGATCAATGATGTGTTGAAGGAATGGCCGGGCGAAGTTGCTAGGTTTAACATGCTCCGCACGCACTATCGCCAGCCGATTGATTGGACGAAAGACTCGTTGCTTACTTCTCAGAAGACATTGATAGATTGGAATGGAGAACTATACAGTAGTCATTTGCAGTTCACGAAGGAAAATCAAGAATCATATAAGTCTCTCGAAGCCCATAGTGACTTTGTTGAAGCGCTCTCAGATGATCTCAACACCCACGCTGCATTTGCAGTTTTACATAAGCTTGCGAAGTCGCCGCAAAGGAAAGATATTGAATACCTTTTTGGTTCTCTAAATTTAGTGGGATTAGTCGATTATCAATTTATGTCAGCGCGACAGTTTCCGTTGGAAACCAATGTTAATAGGGATGCTATTGTCGAACTCATCAATGATCGCCTTTTGGCTCGCCACACCAAAAACTGGAAAGAATCTGATCGCATTCGTGATGAGCTTGATGCCATGGGTGTTGCCATTAAGGACAATAAGGATGGGACGACGACGTGGGAGGTTAAGCGATGAGCGCGAACCAACCAGCCCCCTCATCCGCCCCAAGTGGGGCACCTTCTCCCTCGAGGGGAGAAGGGAAGGTAGAAAAGAAGGAAGGAAAAGTAAACTCCCCTTCTCCCCTTGAGGGAGAAGGTGGCGCAAATGCGCCGGATGAGGGGGTTGCTAGCAGCAAGACTCAATTCGCAAAACAGCTCCGCCGCAATATGACTGACGTTGAAGTGAAACTATGGAACGCCTTGCGCGACCGTCGATTTGAAAATTTTAAATTCCGCAGGCAAGTGCCTATTGGTAAATATATTGTCGATTTCGTGTGCCAAGATCGCAAACTGATTGTAGAGTTAGATGGCAGTCAGCATGAAGGATCGAGTTATGATTTGCTTCGCGATGCTTGGTTGACATCTGTTGGCTACAAAGTTCTGCGCTTTTGGAATATCGACATCAATCAGGCGCTCGATGGAACGTTACTGGCTATATTTGACTCGTTGAACCGACCCCTCATCCGGCGCGCTGCGCCACCTTCTCCCTCAAGGGGAGAAGGCAAGGAAGAAAAGAACTTATGACCCGCGAAACTATTTCCCTTTTCGACACCACACTGCGCGATGGCCAGCAGACTCCCGGTGTTACGTTTTCGCTGGATGATAAGCTTGTCATCTTGGGCATGCTCAATAAATTGGGTGTGGATTATATTGAAGGCGGATACCCGGGCGGCAACCCCACTGATAACGCGCTGTTCGGCGAGGAACGCAAATCCAAGGCCACTTTCACTGCCTTTGGCATGACCAAGCGGGCCGGGCGTTCGGCTTCTAATGATCCTGGCCTGCAATCTTTATTGCAGGCGCACTCCCGTGCAGTTTGCTTTGTGGCAAAGTCTTGGGATTATCACGTGCGTGTAGCGCTCGGCTGCACCAATGAAGAAAATTTGGAAACCATCCGCGATTCCGTTGTGGCTGCCACGGCTGCTGGCAAGGAAGTGCTGATCGACTGCGAACACTTCTTCGATGGTTACAAAGCCAACCCCGACTATGCCACGGCTTGCGCTAAAGAGGCTTACGATTCCGGCGCGCGCTGGGTGGTTTTGTGTGATACCAATGGCGGCACCATGCCGGCTGAAATTTCTGAAATCGTCCGTACCATGACGAAAATTATCCCGGGCTCGCATCTTGGCATTCACGCTCATAATGACACCGAGCAGGCGGTGGCAAATTCGCTGGCTGCTGTTGAAGCTGGCTGCCGCCAAATTCAGGGCACACTCAATGGCCTTGGTGAACGCTGCGGCAATGCCAATCTCATTTCTATTATCGGAACCTTGGGGTTAAAACCTCAGTACACGGAGCGATTTTCGATTGGCGCTGATCTGGGAGAACTCACGGCCATCTCGCGCAGCTTTGATGAGCTGCTCAATCGCTCGCCTTATGCGCAAGCGCCTTATGTGGGCAAAAGTGCGTTTGCCACCAAAGCAGGCATTCATGCTTCAGCCTTGGCCAAGGAGCCTGAAACTTACGAGCATGTGAAGCCAGAATCCGTTGGCAACACGCGGCGCATATTGGTTTCTGATCAAGCCGGAAAATCTAATCTTATAGCGGAACTCAAACGCATCAACATCGCCATTGCCAAGGATGATCCGAGACTTGACCATTTGCTTCGCGAAGTGAAAGAGCGTGAAAATCAGGGCTATGCTTATGATGGCGCTGATGCTTCGTTTGAGCTTCTGGCGCGCCGCATATTGGGTGATGTGCCACATTATTTTGATGTGCAATCTTTTGAAGTGAATGTAGGACAGCACGAAGGCAAAATGTATTCTGAAGCTGTAGTGAAAGTTTTGGTTGATGGCGAGGTTCTCACCAGCACCGGTGAAGGCAATGGCCCGGTGAGTGCGCTTGATGTGGCACTTCGCAAAGACCTTGGCAAATATCAGCGCTATATCGAAAACATGGAACTGGTCGATTATAAAGTGCGCATCCTCAATGGCGGCACCAGTGCCACCACGCGCGTGCTCATTGAAAGCCGCGATGATAAGGGCGAACGCTGGTTCACCGTGGGTGTGTCCCCCAACATTGTTGAGGCTTCATTCCAAGCTTTGTTAGACGCAATCAATTTCAAATTGCTCCGCGAGAATGTGAGCGCCTGATGTTTGCAAAAATGTCTGAAGCCAACAAAGGCGTGCTCTTCGCCGTTATTGCTCATTTGTTTTGGGGTGGCATGGCACCTTATTTGGGTTTGCTGCGCCATGTGAACCCGATGGAGATTGCTGTGCATCGTGGTTTGTGGAGCGTGCCGATTGCAGCGGTGGTGGTGTGGCGCTTGGGTTTGTTTGAAAAAGTGTGGGCCGCATTACGAAATCCGCGCACGGCGTTGATCTTGGCATTCACCAGCATCATTATTCTTTTCAATTGGACGCTTTATATCTGGTGCATTCAGCATGGCCGCACACTTGAAGCCAGCTTGGGTTATTTCATCAATCCATTGATGAATGTTTTTGTTGGCTATGTGTTTTTGAAGGAACGTTTTTCGCGCGCACAAGGCATTGCCATTTTGTTAGCTTGCGTTGCCGTGATCATTCAAACAATTGCCAGCGGCGTTTTCCCAGCACTGGGCTTGTCACTCGCGGCAAGTTTCTGCCTTTATGGTTTATTGCGCAAAACCATATCAGTTGGCCCAGTTGAAGGCTTCTTCATTGAAACTCTCGTGTTGCTTGTGCCTCTGATCGGTCTTGAATTTTGGCTTGCGCAAAATGGCGGTATCAAATTTGGTGGAACCACATTCGATACACTGATGTTGATTGGCTGCGGCGGCTTTACGGCGGGGGCTTTGATTTTCTTTGCTGCCTCACTCAAGCGCCTGCGTTATTCAACAGCAGGATTGCTGCAATATATTTCCCCGTCGCTCGTGTTCCTCACAGCGATCTATGTTTTCCATGAGCACATTGATATCTGGAAACTCATATCCTTTGCGATCATCTGGGTGGCGTTGATCATTTATTCAGTGAGCAGCATCAAAGAGCACCGCGCCTAAAGTTTATCTTGAAGCACCAGTTGCGGCACCACATCATGTTGCTTGGCGCGGCGGAATTGATAGTGCGGAACAACCTCTGCTGCGGTCTTGGCCACATCAACCAAAACTTCCATGCCCGCACGGATGAAGTTTTCGCTTCGCATGTGTTCCAGCAAAGTGAGCAGCGGCTGCCAGTAGCCATCAATATCGCAAATCACAATCGGCTTTGTGTGTTGGCCAAGCTGTGCCCAAGTTAAAATTTCTGCCAGTTCTTCCAAAGTGCCAATGCCGCCGGGCAGGGCCACAAAGCCAGTTGCCCGCTCAAACATTGCGGTTTTGCGTTCGTGCATATTGGTGGTAACAATCAGCTCATTCACACCATCCAACATGCGTTCACGCGACACCAGAAATTCAGGGATTATGCCAGTCACATGCCCACCCGCAGCCAGAACACCACGCGCCACTTCGCCCATCAGCCCCATGCCGCCGCCGCCGTAAACCAAGCCAATATCGGCTTGCGCCATGGCCTTGCCCAGCTCACCCGCAGCCTGCATATAAACCGGGTTTTTGCCGGGACCAGAGCCGCAATAGACGCAAAGTCGATGTTCAGGGGCCTTCATTTAATCTCCTGCCTGTGTGAATATACCGCAATACTTTTGAGCATAAGGGTCTTATTAAAGATCCGACTCATGTTTACATACAGCTTATAACGCTCTATTTTTAAGACGGATGGATTTTTGATGAAGTTTAACCCAATTGC
>JAYUPT010000033.1:0-14753 GCA_043759965.1 Aestuariivirga sp.
AAATGCCTGCGATGAATTAAAACAAACCTTGGCCCAACCATTGGATTGGACCACATGGCCAGCAGCTTATGTGAGGCCTCTCAAAAAATGGAATCAAGGCAATGTAACGTTGATCGGCGATGCCGCCCACGGCACCCTGCCCTATTTAGCGCAAGGCGCCGCCATGGCATTGGAGGACGCGGCAGCATTACAAATAAATTTGTCTACTGTGAAGAAAAAAAATATTGCTGATAGTTTTGAATTATTGTCGGCTACAAGAATAGAACGAACGCGAAAACTTCACTCTGCTTCTTTGGCAACAGGTAAAATTTATCACCTTTCTGGTTTGGCGGCTTTGCTCAGAAACCAAGCAATCAAAGTATCGCCTCAAACGATCTTTTTACGCCAACAGCGAGCGCTCTATAAAAGCTAAAAGCCGACCACCCACAAGGTGATCGGCTACAATCTGTCAGTTATATGTTTATTGCTTACGACCTTTAGGGGGCGGATTATTCTGACCACCTTGACCACCGGGCTGTGGAATGCTCAGGTTACAACGGTATGGATTGACCGCAACAAATGATATTGGCGCGTTGGATTTCTTGCACGCAACAATGGTTTGGCAAGATGAGTTGTTTTCAACAAACCACAATGGCTTGCCTTCGCGGCGAATAACTGTTTCGCAGCATTTTACAAACTTCTGTTTGGAATTGGCATGGCACAAACGCAAATCACCAGTTGCACTTGCATTAGCGCTCAAGCTTGAAAAAGCAATTGCACCGAAAGCAACAACTGCGGCGACGGCTATAGTTTTGTATGATACAGAAGTGTTGGTCATGGTATTCTCCTTTGGGTTGAACGATCATGACTGATCGATGGCGTGAATATGGCAAACCGAAGATGAGAAGACCCTGAACATAGCATTCATAAGTTATTCATGCAATCCGAACACAAGGACTAATCGTACTAGGTGCGCGTATAAACAATTCCACACCCAAAACCGGAGACAAAAAATGAACACATTTTCCACCCTAACCTTAAGCATTGGATTATTGTTTGCGGCACCTTTCGCAATTGCAGCCCCAAGCGGAGGCGGAGGCGGAAGCGGAAGCAGCAGTGATAGTAACATGGGTGGCAGCACCATGACTTCCCCAACGCAGCTTGTTTGTAAAAAAGGCGAAGTGATTAAAACCATTCGCAAAAAATATAAGAAGACTAAGAAAATTTGCGTGAAGGCCACAACAGGCATAATTCCTGATTCTGAAATGTATGATCAAGGCCGCCTCCTTGCTAGGCAAGGTGAATATGAGTGGGCGCTTACAGTTTTAGCTGCGGTGCAAGACACTAACAACCCCGATGTGTTGAACATGATGGGCTACAGCAACCGCAAAGCTGGGCGTTTGGATGTGGCCATCACCTATTATCAAAAAGCACTCACCTTGAAGCCAGATTTCACATTAGCCCGCGAATATCTGGGTGAAGGTTATGTGGCTGCTGGCAAGCTGGATTTAGCCCGCGTGCAGCTTGATGAAATTAAAAAAATCAGCGGCACCACAAGCTATGAATATCTTGAACTTGCGAAAGCCATAGACGGTGCCAACATTTAATTAAGCTGGGGGCGTTAGCCAGCGCAATGTGTTGCGCCCCCATTCTCCAAGCCCAAGCCGTGTGGCTAGTGCTGGCAAAAGCACTTTCAAATCTGCCTCAAGAGTCCAAGGCGGATTTACAATGATCAATCCCGAACCCGCCAAGCCACCGCGCTCAAACGCAGCCTTCACGCGCAGTTCTGCTTGCAACATATTTGGCAGTGCCATGGCTTGCATTGCGTCTGTAAATTTTTCTGCAAAAGCTTCCGTTGTTACGGGGTACCAAATTACAAACACGCCGCTTGCAAAGCGACGATGCCCAAAAGCCAGCGCCTGAACTGTGCGCTCGGTTTCATCCAACACCTCGAACGGCGGGTCAATGAGAATCACACCGCGACGCTCCGCAAAAGGCAGTTCTGCTTTCACACTTTGCATGTAATCAACTTGGCTTATCCGCAAGCGCTTATCTCGCCCGCACAGCTCCTGCAATGTTTGCACATCTTGCGGGTGCAGCTCATTTGCAATCACGCGGTCGTTTGTGCGCATCAAATCTAAAACCAGTTTTGGCGAACCCGGATAAAACCGCGTGCCCGCACTTGAATTCATGCCAACAATAACACTGCGATAGGGTTCGAGAATTTTTTCTACTTCAGCGTCAAACGCTTCAGTCATTTTGCCAATGCCGCTTTGCCATTCCCCTGTTTTTAACGCCTGGTCACTTTCAAGATCATAAAGGCCAATGCCTGCATGGGCATCAAGAAATGCAAATGGTTTGTCTTTGCCCTTCATCACATCAACAATGCGTGCGAGCACCGCATGTTTTAAAACATCGGCGTGGTTTCCAGCATGAAAGGCATGGCGATAATTCATGCGGCACTGGATAGGACGCGGCAAGCGGGTGGGTCAACCCCCCGAAATTATGCTTAACGGGTTGGCAACCATTTCAACGCAAACTCGAATCTTAATTATTATTAAGTAGGAGTTGTAAATGCGTTTGTGTGTTGCTTTGTTTTTTTTCGCGGGCCTGAGTTCCTCTTCATATGCTGAAACCTCGTCACCATGGTTTGGCAGTGAAGCCTCTGCTCCTGCACAGATAAGTTTTGTCAGCAATACTCAGCAACTCATTGTTTCTGATGAAGTTTTAACGGAAAAAATTGCAATGATCTGCCCAATTGAAGGTTGCCCAACCGATGCAAACTTTGGTAAACTGCCTAAATAAGCCTTGCCGCTCCACAATGCTGCCACAGCTTTGGTGTTGTAAGGCCTCATATCAAGGGGGAATTTGACTATGAATGTAACGACCAAAATTATTTCGCTGCTGGCTTTGAGTGCCAGTCTTTCGGCTTGTTCCAACATGAATGTGTTCAAGGATTCGCCTTCTTCACAGCCCGTGGACTTGGCAGCTCAGCCTGATCCATCAGCCATGATACCAACGCAGGTAACTGCCGGCCAAATTAAATCCATGCTGGTTGGCAAAAGTTGGCGCTGGGTTGGGCCTAAGAACAGTGGCGTAACGCTCTATTCGCCAGATGGCACTTCGCTGGTTGAAGTGACTGGCAAAGGCACAACAGGTGGCCAATGGACCACAAAAGATGGCCAACTGTGCGAAAGCTTTTCACCAGCGCCGTTTTTACCGCAGGGTGCGCCGATGACGTGCCAGCCTTTCAGCGCAACCGGAACGCCAGGGCAATATCGCAATGGCCAAGCTTCATTTGCCTTGGCTTCATAATACAAACCTTTTTCCTGCCATAACTTAACCACGCTTTAGCCCCCTCACCCCGTCATCATCCGTGCGGAGAGAGTGAGGCAACATGACTAAAATTTGGAACCGCAGAAATTTAATAGGTGTTGGCTTGGCTTTGCTGCCATTGAAGGCTGCTGCGCTTGCGGAACACCCGTTTTATGGCGGCAATGATTTCACCCGTAACCCAGCCTTAATTCCACCCGCAGAATCACCAGTTGATTTTCCTGTACAAACTGGTGAAGGCGATAAGCTATCCGCAAAATTTCGCCGCCAGCAAGTAACTATTGGCTCGCAAGAGCCAACAGGTTCAATTATTGTCGATACTGATCACAAGTATCTGTATTTCATGTTAGGTGGCGACCAAGCCATTCGTTACGGCGTGGGTGTTGGGCGCGATGGCTTTGCTTGGTCTGGCCGAGCAATTGTGGGAATGAAGCGGCGCTGGCCGCGTTGGGTGCCACCAGAATCAATGGTGGAACGCGATATTAAAGCTGCAACCTGGGCCAATGGCATGCCGGGCGGACCCGAAAATCCGCTGGGTGCGCGCGCACTTTATTTGAATGCCAACGGCATCGACACTTTATATCGCATTCATGGCACCAATGACCCTTCATCTATCGGCAAAGCCTTATCATCTGGCTGTGTGCGCCTTTTGAATGAAGATATCGCTGATTTATTTGATCGGGCACAAGTGGGCACTCAAGTTTTGGTGCTGGCCCCCGGCACGTTATAGAACACTTGCGATAGCATCGCTGCTGTGGCACATCGGCCCTTGGAATTATGATGAAGCGAACAACAAACACATTAAAATTTGCCAGCATTGCCTGTGGGCTTTTGCTTGCCGCTTGCTCAAATGGGCCAAAGGGTGTTCGCATCGTTAATGGTGGCACCTCGGCCTATACTGATAAGCAAAGCGCACCCATCCGCAATCTCTCGTCTGGAGAAATTGGCCAGTCAATTATTGGTAAGAATTTCCAATATACAAGAAAAGATGGCAGTGGTTTTGTAACGTATAATGCCGACGGCACACTTTCAATCACTGATGATCAAAAAGGCCAAAGCAGCGGAACGTGGCTGGTATCAGGCGATCAATTTTGCGAAGTCTTTGGTCCAGGCGCCGTGCAAGAATGCGGTGCATTCAAAAACACCGGTGACGCCTATTTCGCTGCGAACTCGCGATTGGTGGAAATGCAGATTTAAAAAACGGCGGACCAATTGGCCCGCCATTTTCTTAAATTAAATAACTCACATTGGCTCTGGCGGAATTTTGCCATTTGGTGTCAAACCATCCACAACTTGCGGCAAGGTTTTCACAAGGCGGCCGAGCAATTCTTCAGGGGTTAAACCTGTTTGCTTTGCCAGCATGGCCACAATATCGGGGCCTAAAGCTTGGCTCAATTGACCACCATTAATCGCGGTATTTTGGCCTGTGCCAACCCACGAACCTGCAACATCGCCCTGACCATTCTTGGTAAATTGATCAAGCAGGCCACCAAGCGCTCCACCAATTCCGCCTGGAATTGCAGCCGGAGTTGCCGCTGTTGGTGAAGCGGCACCGCCGCCTAAGCCTTTTACAAATTCGCTAATCTTATCGCGGTTCTGATAACCAGCAATTGCAACCAAACCCAACAAAGCCGTGAGTGAAGGCATCTTGTTCGCCATTGACATTCCCTTTCATGAAACGAAAACGTTAAATAAGATTTCCAAGTGTCAAATTCAAGACCGACCCCAAACCCGACCATTGTAGCCTTGATAATTGTAATGCTAAGCTTTGTGCCATGCCCAATTGTGGGTCTAACTGGGAGCGTTAAGATGGGAATTATCTGGACAATTATTATTGGTTTTATTGCTGGCGTTGTCGCTAAGTTCATTATGCCTGGCAGCAATGAACCACAGGGCTTTATCCTCACCACGATTCTCGGCATCGTGGGTGCAGTAGTTGCTCAATACATCCCAGTGGTCCAAAATTTTGGCCCAATCTTATCGGCAATTATTGGCGCAGTTGTAGTTCTGTTCGTTTGGGGCATCATCGCCAAGAACAAATCAGCCGCCTAATTAGTCTTGTATGTATGGATTGCTCAGCCGCTCATCACCGATGCGGCTGGCATTTCCGTGGCCCGGCAAAAACATCACATCATCGCCAAGCGGCAGAATTTTTTCTTTGATTGATGTGATCAGTGTTGCGTGATTACCACCTTCTAAATCTGTGCGGCCAATTGAATTTTGAAACAGCACATCACCCATTAAAGCGAATTTATTCTCGGCATTGAAAAACACCACTGAGCCCGGCGAATGCCCCGGCGCTTCAATCACGCTAAAACGCAAGCCACCAACCGCTACCTCATCGCCATCCTGCAACCACCGATCTGGTGTCACAGCGCGTGAGCCGACCAAACCAAAAGCAGCGCCTCGCGCTGGCAAATTATCGAGGAATGATTTATCGTTGATGTGCGGGCCTTCCACTTTTACGCCCAACAACTCTGCAAGTTCGGCAGCCCCACCCGCATGATCAATATGGCCATGTGTGAGCAGAATCTTTTCCACCTTCACACCCGCCTGCTTGACGGCAGCATGAATACGCTCAATATCGCCTCCGGGGTCAACAACCGCTGCAACCTTCAAATCATCATCCATCACCAATGAACAATTTTGCTGAAAGGGTGTGACCGGGATAATGAGAATTTTGAGTTTTGCCATGATGCCATGTGAATAGCGATTGAGCCCACGCCTTGCAACCCGCTTGCCGTAAGTATGCCATCAAGCTACAGCCACGCCATGAGCACCGCAAAACCACATTATGGAAACCTGATCGCCGCTATCACCACTGTGGGCGCTTGCGACATGGCGCTGGGCTTAACGCTGCAACTCATTCCATTGATCCAACACAATTTGGGAGCTCCCGCATGGTTGATCGGCCTTGCTTCCGCCATGGGGCCATTGGGCATTTTAGTGACGGGGCCAATACTGCCCGGCTTTATCAATAAAGTTGGTGAAAAAACAGTGGCTTATGGAGCAATTGGCTGCATTCTCTTCAGTCTCGTGGGTTTTGGCACTTCAACTTGGCTGCCCCTATGGTTTCTCTTGCGCTTTATTATGGGTGCAGCCACCGGCGCTCTGTTTACTGTGAGTGAAACGTGGATAATCGGCTCCACCAACGATCAAAACCGGGGCCGCATCATGGGCCTGTATGTTGCAATACTATCGTCCAGCTTTGCACTTGGACCACTCATCCTTCCATTCACAGGCATTGATGGGTGGAGGCCGTGGATCATCAGCATGGTCTGCATTGCAGCAGGTTCAATTCCGCTCACTCTGGTCAATGTTAAAAGTCATATTGGTGAACGCTCGCATGGGTATTTCAGTGTCTTCCGACGTGCGCCACTTTTATTTGCAGCCATCGGTGCGGCTACATTTTTCGATTCTGTGTTCATTTCATTCTTCACAATCTTTGCCACTGCCAAAGGCCTGCCTTTGGCCACCGCCAGCACCATGCTGGGCTTTGGCGTTCTTGGTTGTGCCATTTTATTTTATCCCATGGGCTGGTTGGGTGATCATTGGTCGCGCGAAAAAGTGGTGATCTGCAATTCTGTAATCACAGTTATCTGCTGCTTGGCTCTGGCCAGTTTCATCACCACTTGGATTGCTTGGCTTCTTGTGTTGGTGTTGTTCGGTACTGCCGCTGGTGTCTATGTCATCAGCTTGGCCCTGATGGGTGATATTTTTAAAGGGGCCGATGTGGTTTCAGGCTCTGCTGCTGTCGCAACCATGTGGGGCGTTGGTGGCTTGGTGGGACCACCGCTCGCCGGATTGGCCATCGACGCATTCGGCGTTAACGCTTTGCCTTACACCCTTGCGGCACTCTATGCTGCATTGCTTATTGCTTTGCTATTCAATGGCGGCAAGATTGCCTTGCCAGAAAAGGACACTCTATGACCGACACATCCACCCTCACCACCATCCGCGATTTTCTGCGTTATGCATTAAGCTCTTTTCGCAAAGCAGGTTTGGTCCACGGCCATGGGGCCACCTCGGCATTGGATGAAGCTGCTTTCATTATTCTTGAATCTTTGAAACTTCCCGTGGACGACATTAACCCATGGCTTGAGGCCAAATTAGTGGCCAGCGAACGCGCTGAACTCTCCCGCCTGATTGAGGCCCGCGTGACCACGAGGAAGCCCGCAGCCTATCTCATGCAGCGCACCTATATGCACGGCATTCCGTTTTATGTGGATGAGCGCGTGATCATTCCGCGCTCCTTCATTGGCGAACTCATGGTGAAAGGCCTGTTTGATGAGGCGGGCCTTGGCTTTGATTTGCAGCCCGAAGATGTGGCTTCGGTTCTCGATCTTTGCACAGGTTCCGGCTGCCTTGCCATTTTAGCAGCCAGCACCTTTCACAATGCCAGCATTGATGCCAGCGATCTATCTGCCGAAGCCCTTGAAGTGGCCAAGATCAATTTGAAAGAACATGACCTCGAAAACCGCATAACCTTGCATCATGGCAACCTGTTTGAAAAATTACAGGATCAAAAATTTGATCTGATCATTTCAAATCCGCCTTATGTGGCAACGGCTGAGGTTGATGCCTTCCCCGCCGAATATGCCCATGAGCCAAGATTGGCCCACGAAGGTGGCGAGGATGGGTTTGATTTGGTGCGCGAGATTATTAGACATGCTCCACAACACTTAAATGTGGGCGGCGGTTTGCTGTGCGAAATTGGCTTGGGCCGTGAGATTTTGGAAGCTGAATTCCCGCTGCACAATTTCTTCTGGCTCGACACCGAAGAAGCTGAAGGCGAAGTGTTTTTTCTTAAGTTTTAAGCCCAGACACGCGCTCAAAATTATCCCACATCGTCTTTGTCATGCGGGCCATGGCGGGCATTTACGGGTTGCACTCAGCTTACAATCGTTCATATGCGCCAATGCCATGATCTTTTTCCAGCATGGCAATATAACTTGGAAGCGAAGACCATGTGGCCACAGTTTGCGCGCTGAACTCACAATGAAACTGTGTGCTCAACGCATGGGTATCAATTGCTAGTGATTGCACTGCGGCGGCTGGCGAATGAGCCAGAACCAAAGCTCCCTGTGGAGCCCGCTTCACCTCCGCATGGTGCCACTGCATCACACGGTGGCTTTTTTCAAGCCCATCAAAAAATGGGTGGGCTTTGCCATCAGCCGTCATCTCAACATCAAACACACCAACTTCAGGAAGGGCCGCTGTGCTCACTTCACCACCCTGTGCCGTGGCAAGCAACTGGTGCCCAAGGCACACGCCAAGATAAGGCTTGGCCCTATCCCACACCCATTCGCGAATAGCCGCCTTCTCTTCTTGCAAATGCGGAAACTGGTCTTCCTGCCATGTGTCTTGCGCACCACCCAAAACAAACAACAAATCATAAGGCGCGTTTCATTTACAGCAACTGCAAATTTATGGCCTGTGGCCCGCGCCCACGCGCATCATCTTCAGTGGCGTAAGACATGCGCATACCTTCTTCGAGGTGCGGCAGGCCAGAGCGCTGCACGGAAGACACATGCACAAACACATCACGCCCACCCTCCTCTGGTGTAACGAAACCAAAGCCACGGTCCTTATCAAAGAACTTAACTTTTCCAATTTGGCGGCGATCTGGGCTTGCAACATTCATAAGCTCAGTTACTCTGCTCTCAGAGTGAAAATCAACAACCGAAAATTGGATCTGAAGCAGTGAGATATTTTCTAGCAATACTAATCTTAATGGCCTTGGAGCAAGGTGCAGAAGCAAAAGTCTCACAAACCACCACTTACAATTATTTCAAAGTACAGGGACAATCACCGCGTGCAATTTATGTCTCCCTGCTGAAACACGCCAAAGGCCCCAGCGGCCATGACGCCTACGCCACCACAATCACCCGCATCTATCAGAAAACCGATTTTGCTGTGGGTAAAAATTGTAGCTTCAAAAACTATAGTATCATTGGCAAATTCAAAATCACCTTGCCAAAACTCGTCGGCGCTGCTGGCGCATCCGCAGCCACCAAGCAAAGCTGGGCAGGATTTGCCACTGTGTTGAAACGCCATGAAGAACATCACCGTGATTTATGGATGGCTTGCGTTCGAAATTTCGAAAAACAAGTAGCTAGCATGTCTTCCAAAAATTGTGGCACGCTAGCGATAAACTTTAAAAAACTTTGGATAACCACGCAGAAAAACTGCGACGCTCAAAACCGCGCCTTCGACAAAAATGAGCGACAAAATTTCTTGCGCCAACCTTTTATTCAAATGGTGCGGCGCGACAAATAGTTTTAAGTTTTGCAACCAAGGCCGGATCGCGCTTCTCACGCGCTGTCATAATGGCACCATTCAAAGCCCGGTTAGAACCGCCAGTACATTCCACATGCTCACGCGGGAATTTCTTGGCCAGTTGCAACACAAACTTTTTGGCCAGCGCCACATTGGAAGCCATCACTGCAACCACTTGAGAAACATCAACGGCCTCATGGTGGGGGTGCCAAGCGTCAAAATCGGTGACCATAGCCACATTACAAAACGAAAGCTCGGCTTCACGCGCCAGTTTAGCTTCCGGCATTGCTGTCATGCCAATCACACTTGCACCCCAAGTGCGGTGCAATTCTGATTCAGCACGCGTGGAAAATTGCGGGCCCTCCATCACCACCAATGTGCCACCGCGTATATACTGCGTAAACGAGGCCTGCAATGCAGCCTCGACAAGACCCATCAAAGTTGGCGATACTGGTTCTGCAAACGGTACATGACAAACACAACCAGTGTCAAAAAATGAACTTTCGCGCTTTAGAGTGCGATCAATAAATTGATCAACCAGCACAAATTTTCCTGGCGGCAATTCGGCTTTCAATGAACCCACAGCTGAAAGCGAAACCAAATCCGTAACACCCATCAATTTGAGTGCCGCTATATTCGCACGGTAATTTATTGAACTGGGGCTGAACACATGGCCCCGCCCATGGCGCGGCAGAAAAACCACGGGCAAGCCATCAATGAACCCCTTGCGCAACTCATCTGAAGGGGCACCCCAAGGCGTATCGACCTTAACCCACTGCGCATCATCCATCGCAATGTCATAAACGCCAGAACCACCAATTATTCCGAGAACTGATTTGATCATATTGCCCTACACCTCACGCAAGGCGCTATCAGGCAGCAACTTCGGCCTTCTCGTCAAGTTTATCTTCTATTTCAAAACGATCACGGCCATTTTGCTTGGCGCGATAAAGGCACCTATCTGCCCGGCGCAAAATCGAAGCTAGTTCATCTGTTTCAGTATCTGCCACAAGTCCTGCACTTAGCGTCACCGGAATATCAATTCCATTGTAATTGAAAGTTTGCACCCGCAATGATGTTCCCACCAAAGCCAAAACCAGCTGGGCTTGTTCAAGCGAGACATTTTGCAGATAGATGGCAAATTCTTCACCGCCCATGCGACCAACAAATCCATGATTTCCGACAGCTTGTGTGAGATGAACCGAAATATGTTTCAACGCCATATCGCCAGCTTCATGGCCGTGTGTATCATTTATTTTTTTGAAAAAATCAGCATCTAAAATCGTAAGATAATTTCCAGTTCGCCGGTTCTGCTCCACCAATTGCAAAAATCGAGCGCGGCTCAAAACTCCAGTCAATGGATCAAATTTGACCAAATTATCGAGGGTAAGAACCGTCTGATTGATCAGCCTAAACATGTGCAAAGCAAAAATTGAAAGTGGCAGTGTAACAAAAAACGGAATTAGGCCCGAAACAATCAACACTGGAAGCTTAGGAATAAACGGTACAGTGCCCAATGCGATGGATACAATGGTCAATGGCACAGCAACCACAAGTGCTGTAATCACTGAACTATAGGCAAAAACATGCCGCCATGTTGTAACTCTAATACGCATTTTCATCTCCAACAATGAATTATTAGAGTAAACGCGTTTCAGAACAGACAAGCACAAACATAAAATTTAAATAAAAAAGCCCAGATTACTCCGGGCTTTTAAAAGCTAAAACAGTGATTAGTGCGCGTCGCGCCAGATTTTCTTTTTCACAAAGAACATAAGACCAGCAAGGATAGACAAGAAGATCAATGCCATAAATCCGAGTTTCTTACGCTCTTCCATTTTTGGCTCCGCCGTCCAAGCCATGAATGCGGAAACATCGCGCGCCATATCATCAATTTTATTTGGCGCGCCATCATCAAATGTAACCTGACCATCAACCATAGGAGGTGGCATGGAAATGAAATGGCCGCTGACAAAATATGGATTGTAATGTTTGCCTTCCGGCATTTCCTTTTTCATTTCTTCAGATGGCTCTTCGTAACCAGTCAAAAGCGAATAAACATATTGCGGGCCACCTATGCCGTTCAACAATTGGTTAAACGTGCCATGCCAACCTTCGCGCGCTTTGGTCATCAAACTCAGATCAGGAGGTGCAGCACCACCATTCGCCGCAGCAGCAGCTGCTTCATTAGCAAACGGCGAGGGGAAACGATCAGATGCCAAACCTGGGCGATCAAACATATTGCCATCAGCATCTGACCCATCTTTAACAGTGAATGTTGCAGCCAGCGCTTTAACTTGTTCTTCCGTAAAGCCCGGTCCACCATGTTCTGCAAGATTGCGGAAGGCCACGAGATTCATCGCGTGGCAGCCCGCACAAACTTCTTTGTAAACCTTATAGCCACGCTGAAGTTGCGCTTTATCGAACGTGCCAAATGGCCCTTCAAAGCTAAAGGAAATCGGCTTAGCAGGTTTGGCACCTTCAGCAGCAAAAGCAGCGCCAGTGCAAGATATGAAACCAGCAATCAAGAGTGATGTAAGTTTTTTCATGTTCCAGCTCCTGATCATTTCTTCTTCGCCAACACATCATCAGAAATTGATGATGGCAGAGGCTTTGGGGTTTCAAGCAGACCCAGCAAAGGCAAGATCACAATGAAGTGGAAGAAGTAATAGAACGAAAGGATGCGCCCCCATAAAACATAAGATCCTTCTGGTGGCTTAGCACCAATAAAGCCAAGGCCAATGCACACCAAAATAAACACCAAGAAGAAGCCCTTAAAGATTGGACGATAGTTGCCAGAACGAACCTTCGATGTATCAAGCCATGGCAAGGCCAACAAAATCAAAATCGACGAGAACATGGCAATAACGCCAAGCAGCTTATCCGGCACCGCACGCAAAATTGCGTAGAATGGCAGATAATACCATTCAGGCTTAATGTGAGCAGGTGTTACCAATGGATTGGCCGGAACATAGTTCACAGCATCACCCATATAGTTCGGGCCATAGAACACGAACAAGCCGTAGAAAATGAAGAACACAATAATCGCAAATCCGTCCTTCATTGTATAATATGGATGGAACGGCACTGTATCTTGTGGGCCTTTCACATTGATGCCAGTTGGATTGTTATTGCCCGGCACATGCAAAGCCCAAATGTGCAAGAACACAATGCCAGCCAAAACAAATGGCAATAAATAATGCAATGAGAAGAAGCGGTTCAAAGTGGGGTTATCAACGGAATAACCTCCCCACAGCCATGTCGTCACAGTATCACCCACAAAAGGAATGGCTGAGAACAAGTTAGTGATAACCTTGGCACCCCAGAAACTCATTTGGCCCCAAGGCAACACATAGCCCATGAATGCAGTGGCCATCATCACAAGATAAATGATCACGCCGATCATCCACAAAACTTCGCGTGGTGCTTTATAGGAACCATAATACATGCCACGGAACATGTGAATGTAAACGGCGATGAAGAACATCGAAGCACCATTCATATGCATATAGCGAATGAGCCAGCCATAATTCACATCGCGCATAATGTGTTCAACCGAGTTGAACGCCATATCAACATGCGGGGTGTAATGCATCACCAGCACAATGCCAGTGAGAATCTGCACCACCAGCATAACAGCCAGAATGCCGCCAAACGTCCAGAAATAATTCAAATTCTTTGGTGTTGGAAAATCAAGGGCATGGTCTTTAACGAAAGCTACGATTGGCAAACGCTCGTGGAACCATTTTCCAACGGCGCTGCTCGGCTGATATTTTGAAGGTCCGCTCATGTTGTTTTTTCCTAATTAGCCGACGCGGATTTTAGTGTCGGTGAGATAGACGTAAGGTGGTACTGGCAAATTTTCAGGTGCCGGACCCACGCGAACTCGGCCAGACGTATCATATTGCGAACCATGGCAAGGGCACAGCCAGCCGCCAGTGGTCGAATTTCCAGTCACCACACCATAAGTGCCTTGATTGCCAACAGGCACACAACCCAAATGTGTGCACACACCAAGCATAACGAGATATTGTGATTTGCCAGCCACAACGCGGTTATCATCGGCCGCATCCAAATTCCCCTTGGCATTGGCATTGCGCGAAGAACCATCAATCAAGTCGGCAAGATTAACCGCCTTAGCCGCATCAATATCGGCTTTGCTGCGGTGGCGAATAATGAGAGGATTGCCACGCCACTTTACCGTGACAGCTTGACCTTCAGCAATCGGCGCTAAATCAACTTCAATTGAAGCCAGCGCCAACACCGAAGCGTCGGGGTTCATTTGGCTGATAAAGGGCCAAGCGGTGAGGGCTGCACCCACACCGGCAACGGCGCCTGTTGCGATCATCAAAAAATCGCGCCTATTTACGTCTGCATGATCTGCTGTGGACACTGTGCCTCATCCTTCGTCTAATAAAAAGGCGTGCGAACGCGATTCTAAAACCAGCCGCCCACCCAAAGATGTGGCGTTTTTGACATTGGCGAATGCTAAAGTCTAGCCATAGGATGTCGCAGATGCGCAAAGTCTCAAAATCAGTTTAAAATAGCGGAATCATGATCGAAATTGCTCTTTACCAACCTGATATTGCCCCCAATGCCGCAACCATCGCCCGGCTATGCGCTTGTTTTGGTTTAAAGCTCACAATTATCGAACCTGCTGGCTTTGTGTGGAGTGATTCCTCGTTCCGCCGTGCGGGCATGGACTATCTTGAGCATGTGAATTTACACCGTGCCGCAAGCTGGGAAGCCTTTCAAATTGAGAATGCTGCCAAGCGCTTGGTTCTGCTTTCAACCAAAGCCACGCAAAGCCATGTGCAGTTTCAATTCGCTGCTGGAGATATTTTGCTTTTAGGCCGTGAATCAGCGGGCGTGCCAGAACATGTTCATATAGCAATTGAACATCGCATTCGCGTACCCATGGCACCAAACATGCGCTCGTTTAATGTGGCCGTCACAACAGGCATTGTTGCTGCTGAAGCGCTGCGACAACTCGGTGCGTTTGAAGGTGAATTACTTCGTTAAACGCATTTGCGCTAAGGATGCCGCAATCTCTCCAAATGCAGCAAGCAATGCCGCATCATCGGCTGCGTCATAGGCTTGGCTCGTATCCGATGCGCAATCAACCAGCATTTTTTTTGAGGATGGCTTGCCTACTTTGAATG
>JAYUPT010000034.1:0-5254 GCA_043759965.1 Aestuariivirga sp.
AGGCTCCCTTATCATAAGCAGCTTGTCCTAATTCGCGTTCGACACGCATGGGCATGTCGATGGCGATTTCTTTTGTGCCTTCGGCAATGAATGGTTTGGCAATATCTCGTGCTGTAGAATCTTTGCCGTTGGCGCAGAGATAGGCGATGGTGTTTGCAGTTGAGATCAAACGCCAGGCTTTCACCGTCATCAATTCTGGGTCGCCTGGGCCCACGCCTACGCCGTATAGAGTTCCAGTTTTTACCATGGTTTTTGCACCCGCCATTGCGTAACGCTCATGCGCGGTTTCAGTGCGCGGTATGGCCCGACGCTTGTGAGATTTGAGATTTCGATTTTCACCAAGTCGCCACCATGTTTTTCCTGCAAATCGTAAAGATGCATTTCACCCTCAATGGTAACAACATTGGCGACGAGTCTTCCGGCAGGCACCAGCTTTTCCCATGCAGTTTCAAACACGCCTTCATTGCCAACACCACCACCAATGAAAATTGCGTGGGGGGCTGGCAAGCTGGCTAAGGATTCAGGGGCTTTACCTGCGATCACTTTTAAACGCGGGGTGCCTAGCGCATCCATGTTTTGTGCAATCATGTTCAAGCGTTCGGCATTGTGCTCAAAGGCGATTGCTTCGCAGCCGCGCGTTGAACGCATCCATTCGATTGAGACGGACCCGCAGCCAGCTCCGATATCCCACAGCAATTGATCAGGAGCGGGGGCGAGTGCGGCTAATGTGGCCGAGCGCACTTCGCGTTTGGTGAGTTGACCATCATGGATGAATGCATCATCAGGCAGTCCTGCGAGGCGCGAATAGATTTTAGCGTTGGTGCTGGCGATGCAGTGGATGGCCACCGTGTTGAGTGGAGAATAATCCGTGTGCGGACTATATTTTGACACGCGCTCTTTATTACCGCCAAGATTTTCGAGCACAGTAATGTGGCTTTGGCCAAAGTCTCTGGCTTCGAGCCTGTGTGCAATTTCTGGAATCGTTGTCGCATCAGCTGTGAGCACAATTAGTTTTGCTTCTGGTTGAATGAAGGCTTCTAAATTGGCGGCGGGGCGACCATGCAGAGTGAGTGTATCACAATCTGGCAAGCTCCAGCCCATGCGCGAAGCGGCGAGTGAGAAAGCCGAAATGTGTGGGATGATGATCATTTCACTAAAGGGAATGAACTCCATCAGTTTGCGCGCCACACCATAATTCATCGGGTCGCCGGTGGCTAGGATCACCGTGTTTCGGCCAGCGAGTGGCTTTATGCGTTCCATCACTGCTGAAAATGGCTGCGGCCATTCGTGAATTTCTGCTTTGGTTCTTGGCAGCAACTTAAGCAAGCGTTCTGAACCGACAATCACCTCGGCAGGCTTTATCGCAAGGCGAGCTCGATTGGATAGACTTTCCCAGCCATCTTCACCCATGCCAATTATTGTGAGCCATTTGTTCATTTCACGGTTCCATTATATCGCACTCTCATCAAACCAATATTCGTCATTGCTGCGAAAGCAGGAACCCGGCTTCTCCTCGAACGAAGTAAGAAAGCTGGGCCCCTGCTTTCGCAGGGGTGACGGTTTACGGGGGAGTGGCTTATGACAGTCATGAATTTTCACTCGTTAGAGCATTGATCACTGAAGAAGCCATGGCGCTTCCACCTTTGCGGCCCTTGATAGTAGCGAAAGGTAACCCACGCGGATTTGCACTCAATTCGGCTTTGCTTTCGGCGGCCCCTACAAAACCCACGGGAAAGCCTGCGATACAGGCGGGTTTAGGTGCACCTGCATCAATCATTTCTAATAAGGCGAATAATGCTGTGGGCGCATTGCCGATCACCACGATTGCACCTTCGAGATGTTCTTTCCACAATTCAACGGCGGCAGCGGAACGCGTGATGGATTTTGCGATGCCAATCTCTCTCGCTCGCGGATCATTCAGTGTACAGATGATTTTAACACCTTGTGGAAGTTGACGCGCAATAATGCCATGGCGCACCATTTCCACATCAACAAGAATTGGGCACTTGTTCGTCAATGCATTTTGTGCGGCGCTTGCAAAATCTTCGCTGATCACCAAATCAGAAATGATCTCCGGCATTCCACAGGCGTGAATAATACGCACGGCGATGTTTTCAGCATCGCGGGGGATCAATGACAAATCAGTTTCGGCACGGATGATCTCAAAAGATTTCGCGTAAATTTCTGATGGGTTTTTTATGTAATTAAGCATCGCTTAGTTCCAAAATTATCGTCATTCCTGCGAAAGCAGGAACCCAGCTATTCTTCAAACCATGCAAGAAAGCTGGGCCCCTGCTTTCGCAGGGGTGACGGCAGAAGGAGAAGGGGTGATGGTTTAGGAAGACAGAGGGCATTATTTCTTAGCCATGCTGTTTGGCCCAAGCGGGTGATTGGCGTGTGGGTAGGGGGCATGGGTGTGGCCATGATCATGGTGGTGGTTTACAATTTGGAAGGGGCCTTCGGATTTAGCACTTAGCCCTTCAACATGGTGGTGGTGGCTTTCTTGCACGGCCCCCACATCTGCTTCAAAACCAAGCACTGCTGTGCGGTATTTGCACATTTGGCAATTCATCGCCACGTCACCGGTAATAATCTGTTCAATGCGCTCAACAAAAGTTTCGATCACTTGGGGGTGGTCGTTCAGATAACCCGCTTTGATGAAAGTAATGTCTGGATGGCGGGCGGCCACATCGTCAGTGGCGTCGTAAATACGGTCCACCAAAATTCCGGTGAAGAGGAAATAAGGGAACACGATGATGCGTTTGTAACCCAGCTTTGCAGCGTGTTCCAAGCCAGGATCAACCAGTGGAAAGGTGACGCCGGAATAACAAGTTTCGGCCCAACCGAAGCCAAAGCCTTCCCACAGAATACGCGTGACTTTGGACACGTTGGAATTGGCATCAGGATCTGATGCGCCGCGCCCCACCACCATCAACATGGTTTCGTGGATAGGCACATCATCTCCAGCCTTGTCGAGCGCTTCTTGAATGCGGTCTCCGGCGGCGCGCATCATTTTCGGGTCAATGCCCAGTTCCTTGCCATACTCTATTTTCAAATTATTGGCAGCGGCATATGTGTTCAGCACCGAGGGAATATCATTCTTGGCATGACCTGCTGCAAATAACATGCCGGGCACGGCGAGCACGCGGGTCACACCTTCGGCCCTCAGTGCATCAAGGCCTGTGCGGATGATGGGGGTGGCAAATTCAAGGTAGCCAAATTCAACCGGGTATTGTGGCAGGCGTTTTTTCAGGTGGCTTGCCAGCACTGCAAATTCCTTTACTGCGCCTTCATCGCGGCTGCCATGGCCGCAGAGCATTACACCTAGTTTTTCAGTCATCTTCTTGCCTTCCAATAGCTAGAGCACCGAATAGTTCGGTTGGAAGGCAGCTCCGTCTTGGCCCCTTGATGGGTTGGCCGCACCGGAATGGCTTTCAGTCCCGTCAGTGGGAACGCTGCTAGAGTGGCTGGTTTAGGGGAATGTAGGGTTCGGAGCAAGTTTGAATGCGGCGCTTAAAACTCAATCCCCGCCTGCGCCTTCACACCTGATCTGAACGGGTGTTTGATCTGCTCCATCTCTGTCACCAAGTCCGCCAGCTCAATCACCTCATCTCTTGCATTGCGGCCTGTGATGATGATGTGCTTATCCAGTGGGCGGGCTTTCAAAACCTTCAGCACTTCCTCCAGCGGCAGATAATCATAGCGCAGCACAATGTTGAGTTCGTCTAACATCACGAGCCTGTAACTCGGATCGGCGATCATGCGTTTGGCTTCTTCCCAGCCTTCTCTGGCGTGGGCAATGTCGCGGTCTCTATCTTGGGTTTCCCAGGTGAAGCCTTCGCCCATGGCTTTGATGGTGACCAATTCGGGGAATTTTTCCAGCACTGTGCGCTCACCGGTGCCCCAAGCGCCTTTGACAAATTGAATAACGCCACTGCGCATGCCGTGGCCCACATGGCGGAACACCATGCCAAAGGCGGCGGTGGATTTGCCTTTGCCTTTTCCGGTGTGGACAATCAGCAAGCCCCGCTCAATGGTTTTGCCCGCCATGATTTTATCGCGCGCGGCTTTTTTCTTGGCCATCTTTTCGTTATGGCGGGCGCTATCTTCTGTCATTTTTGTAAGTCCTTCAGAACATCATAGGCTGAGTTGAGGCGCGGTTGCCAGAGGTTCCGCGCGATGGCTTCTTCAAAGCGGGCGGCGATTTCTTTCAATGCTGCCGGGTTGTTTTCTGCGATGAAGTTTCGTGTTTCTACATCGGCTACATAGGCATCATAAGCCAAATCGAAATGATGGGTTTGCACGGCACCCGTGGTGGCAGCGTATGCGAACATGTAATCTACCGTGGCGACTATCTCAAAAGCGCCCTTATAGCCGTGGCGTTTTACCCCGCTGATCCATTTGGGGTTGACCACGCGAGAGCGCATGACGCGGCTAATTTCCTCTTCGAGGGTGCGGATAACCGGGCGTTCAGGGCGGGAATGATCGTTGTGATAGACGATTGGTTTAGCGCCTGATTGAGTTTCGACGGCAGCACTCATGCCGCCCTCGAATTGGTAGTAATCATCTGAATCCAACAAATCATGTTCGCGGTTATCTTGATTGTGGATCACGGCTTCGATTGAGGCGAGGCGGCGCTTGAAAGTGGCTTCATCATTTTCGCCCATGGCTTTTGCGCCATAAGCATAGGCACCCCAGATCACATAGGCGGCGGCAAGATCGGCCTTGGTGTCCCAGATTTTTTCATCGATCAGGGCTTGTAAGCCTGCGCCGTAAGCACCAGGTTGGGTACCAAAAATACGATGTCCTGCCATATGCTTAGCGTATTCAGCGGAGATTCCAGATGAGGTGAGGGTTGCGGCTTCAGCGCGGGTTTTGGCAGCAAGCGGATTATCTTCAGCAGGCTCATCAAGGGCAGCTACAGCGCGGAAGGCTTTGTCCAAAAGTTCAATTTGAGCTGGAAAGGCATCACGGAAAAAGCCGGAGATGCGCAAAGTTACATCCACGCGTGGGCGGGCGAGTTTGGCCATTGGGATAATTTCATAGCCAGTAACGCGCCAGCTTGATGTATCCCACACGGGCTTTGCACCGATGAGGGCAAGCGCTTGGGCAATGTCATCACCACCCGTTCTCATATTGGCGGTTCCCCATGCAGAAAGACCAGCAGTTTTAAGGTGTTGGCCAGTATCTTGGAAGTGACGCTTCAGAAGTTCATCAGCAGATTTTTTGCCTAAGGTCCAGGCTGTTGGAGTAG
>JAYUPT010000035.1:0-2131 GCA_043759965.1 Aestuariivirga sp.
TACACCTGCTCAGTGCGTGATATGCTCAATCACCTGATTTCTCTCTCCACCAGAAAAGATGAAATCAAAGTGGAAATTGACCCTGATCGCCTGCGTCCGATTGACGCTGACCTGCAAGTGCCAGATACGCGCAAATTTGAAGCGCATACAGGTTGGAAGCCAGAAATTAGCTTTAACCAGACCATGCAGGATTTGCTAGACTACTGGCGCGAACGCGTGAATAATGGCGACCAGTTTCTGACCCGCTAAGTAAAGGATACATCCATGACCGATAAAAACCTTGCCGCCATTGCCAAGTATGTGCAGGCTTACTGCGACGAAAACTTCAACTTTGGCTTTGATGCTAAAAATCCGGTGGTGCGCCTGCATGAGACATCGTTTGCCGCACCCGAAATCAATGCGATGATTACGCAGTCACTCTCTACGATGGTGACGATGGGCAAGCAGGTGCGTGCGTTTGAAGAACAATGCGCCACGCATTTTGGTGCAAAATACTGCAATATGAACAACTCTGGCTCATCGGCTAACCTGCTTGCCATTGCAGCACTCACTAATCCTGCATGGAAAAGCAACATGAAAGCGGGCGATGAGGTGATTGTGCCTGCACTCTCATGGGCAACCACCGTGTGGCCACTCATCCAATGCAACCTTGTGCCGGTGTTTGTGGATTGTGATGCCGCCACCTACAACTTTGACATGGCAAAGTTGGAAGCTGCCATCACCCCCAAAACCCGTGCCATTATGCTGGTGCATGTCTATGGCAATCCCTGTGATATGGATGCCATCATGGCACTCGCCAAAAAACATAGTCTTTATGTGATTGAAGACACCTGCGAATCTATGGGTGCAACCTATAAAGGCAAACATGTGGGCACGATTGGCGATGTGGGCACGATGAGTTTATATTACTCGCACCATATCACCACGTTTGAAGGCGGGCTCACCTTCACCAACAGCTTTGAGATGATGGAATTGCTGCGTGTGCTGCGCGCGCATGGCTGGTCACGCGAGGCGGATGAGAAAGACAAATACATCGCACAATATCCCGACATTGACCCGCGCTTTATTTTTGTGAATGTGGGTTACAATTTACGCCCCACTGAAGTGCAAGCCGTTATGGGAATGCAGCAATTGCTGCGCCTAAACGGTTTTGTGGATGCCCGCCGCGCTGCGCGTGATGAATACCGCAAACTGCTTGCCAAATATGAAAGTGTGTTTGCTTTCCAGGAAGAACAAAAAGACGCACGCGCCAGTTGGTTTGGCTTTGGCATTGTGCTCAAAGACAATGCACCTTTTGCACCCAAAGACATCACCAGTTTCCTCAATAAAAAGAACATCGAAACGCGCCCGGTTATTGCGGGAAATATGGCAAAACACCCGGCATTAAAAATGTTTGATCACCGTGTGGCAGGCACGCTGGAAAACTGCGACCGCATCATGAAACGCGGCTTCGCCGTTGGCTGCCACCACGCGGTGAGCAAAGAAGCCTGCGGTTATGTAGCTGCCTGCATTGATGAATTTATGAAAGCACAGGGCGTGAAGGCGGCGGCTTAGGTTTTGCTATCGCCAGAATACCATTGCCGCATTTTGTCAAGAACAAGGCAATATTATCAAGCGACTGATATAACTTGTCTTTTATAAATCATCTACATAGGCACACGTTGTTGCCAATTACGCCTGCTTTGTCATTTTTTCCTGAAACCCAGCGTTTATTTATCCATTTTTAACAGATTCACGTTATTCTGAGACCTTACTTGGAGGAAGATCATGTTTGCCATTAAAATATTCGCAGCTTGTATTGTAGTGATCCTCCTGGTGCGCGCCATCACGGGAAAATAGACATTACTGCACCGTTTTTCCGACTTCATAACACCCCATTCGTCATCGCCCGAGTTGCAAAACAACTATAGGGCGATCCATACTCATAAAGCTGGATTCCCCTATAATTTTGCTGAAGCCAAAGGTGAGTTATGCAGGAAGTCTTTTATAAAAACACCAGCATGGGCACATTCTGCCACACGGGTTGGCGCAGCATGTTGTTACGCATCAGCACAAAACGACGTTTGAAAAAACCGTGATCGGGCATTCTGGCAAACGCCTTGACGATTCTTTTGTTATCATCAGATAGTTG
>JAYUPT010000036.1:0-14509 GCA_043759965.1 Aestuariivirga sp.
CCAATTGCGGCTTTCATTGGCCTTCTCGCCCTCGTGGCCTTCACGGCTAAAGATGGCGGCACGCACCTGCTGTTCACAGTGCGCACCCTGGAAATCGCCTTCTTCGGCGCGTGCCTCATTCTCATGCTGCAAGCCAAGCGCATGGCGCTGGCGGTGCTGGCCGCCCTCATGGTGGCCTTCATTAACATAACAGGCCAACCCAACGAGCGTGTTGCCTTACGCAGTTATTTCGGCGTATTGACCGTAGCCGATAAAACCACAGTGGGTGATTTTCGCCTGCTCATCCATGGCACCACCATGCATGGTGCTCAGCGCCTGAGCGAGCTTTCACCAAACTATAAAGACAAGCCCCATGCGCTAACATATTACAGCCCAGAAGGCGGCATGGCCCGCGCGCTGCTCACCACACAAGAACGCCTGAGTGCAGAAGGCAAGCTAGGCATTTACCGTGTTGTTGGTCTGGGCACAGGCTCGCTCGCTTGCTATAAAAAGTCCGGTGAAGATTGGGCTTACTATGAGATTGATCAAGACGTGATCCGCGTTGCCCAAGATCCAAACCAATTCACGTTTCTGTCGTCTTGTGCGCCCGATATGAAAATGATTGTGGGTGATGCCCGCATCACCCTGCAAAATGAAGAGCAAACAAAATCAGATTATTTGCTCGTTGATGCTTTCTCATCAGACTCAATCCCAATTCATCTCATCACCACGCAAGCAATTCAACTCTATCTAAGCCGCGTGAAGGATGACGGTGTTTTGGTGATCCACGTTACCAACCGCTATATGGATTTGGTGCCAGTGGTTGCTGCAAATATCGCGGCCATTGACCCCGCACTTCAGGGCCGCGTGGTGGATTTTGTGCCCCCAACCAACATTGATATTTCTGCTCAACATTCAATCGCCATTGTGATTTCGAAAAATCCAAAAGCACTCGAACTTTTGGATAAGGCCGGCGGCACCACACCTCTCACACCAACACCGGGCGTTGAAAAATGGACGGATGATTTTGCCAATCTGCCCGCAGCCATCCTCCGCCGCATTGCAGTTTCTAAGTATTAACAAACCTTGCGCAAAGGCCTCGCCCGCATTACATGTGGGCGGAACCTTTTGCGCGAGATGTGATTCATGAACCCTTTTATTTGGCTCCTCTTCACGGTCATTGATCTTTATTTTTATGTGATCTTGGCCACGGTGATCATCAGTTGGCTAACCTCGTTCAACATCATAAATTACAGCAACCAATATGTGCGCCAAATCAATTCAGTTTTGCGCCTATTGACTGAGCCGCTATTGGCACCCATCCGCCGCATTCTTCCTAATCTCGGTGGCCTCGATTTCTCGCCAATCGTGCTCTTGCTTGGCCTTCAATTCTTGAAGCGTTTCATAGTTTATTATGTCTATGGCATGTGACCTATGAAAAGAACACTCGGCCTTGCTATCCTCGCCTTCACGGCAACTTACGCATCTGCCGAAACCGCCAGCAGTGTTTACTCCGATCTCGACATCACCAAATGCAAAACCATTTCAGTTTACACCGAAGATGTTGGCGGCCTTGAAGTGCGCTGCAAAGGTATCAAAGGCTATGATGTAACTTATACTGAAGGTGATCTGCGCGGCACCGCAAGCTTTGGCCCTGATGCCAAAAAACAATGCGCCTCAACCCAAACATTCGGTGCCTTCAACACTGTTGGCAAGAAAGTTGAATGGCGCATGGTCAAAGGCAAGCCCATCGCCACCATACTGCGCTGGTTCACCGATAATGGCCAAGAAGGTGGCAAACAAAACTGGCTGGTTGTCACAAAGTTAAACGGCAAAGATTCCTGCCGCACCGCCATCATCGACACAAAAATGCCAAACGCCAACGCCGTTGCCCAGCAAATGGCTGATAGTTCCGGAAGCTTCGATTGCGAGGAAGATATGTTGGAGGTGGTCGGCAATTCCGAGGTGAAAGCCGATGAAGCAGTAACCACCACACCGTGTGGACCCGGGCCTTATGGGGAGTAAGTTTCCCCCTCCGCCCTTCGGGCACCTCCCCCAGCAAAGCTGGGTGGAGGGAGAAAGTTTTTTCCTTTTGCAATGCGACGAAGATCGCGCTCCACCAACTTGTTGGGGGAGCTGTCCGAAGGACTGAGGGGGCCTTAGTTTAAGCCACAGCATCCGCTTCTTTAGCGCGGCTCATGCGTTTGCGTTCGTTTGGATCGAGATATATCTTGCGCAAGCGAATAGATTTTGGCGTAATTTCCACCAACTCATCTTCACCAACATAAGCTAGAGCTTTTTCCAATGACATCTTGATCGGTGGTGTCAAAACCACAGCTTCATCCTTGCCCGATGCACGCACGTTGGTCAGCTTCTTGCCCTTGATCACATTGAGTTCAAGATCATTGCCGCGTGTGTGTTCGCCAATAATCATACCAGCATAAACGCGTGTGCCATGTTCAATGAACATTGGGCCACGGTCTTGCAGGTTGAAAATGGCATAAGCCACAGCATCGCCATCAGAGTTCGAGAGCAAAGCGCCAGTGTGGCGGCTTGGAATTTCACCCACATGCGGCGCATAAGCATGGAACAAGCGGTTCATAATCGCAGTGCCACGCGTATCGGACATTAACTCGCCTTGATAGCCGATGAGGCCACGCGTTGGCGCATGAAACACAATGCGTTGACGGCCTTGACCTGAAGGGCGCATGTCACGCATTTCAGCGCGGCGCTCAGAAAGCTTCTGAACCACAATGCCAGTATATTCTTCATCAACGTCCACAACAACTTCTTCAATCGGCTCCAGCTTTTCGCCAGTGGCTTCATCCATCTTGAACACAACACGCGGACGGCCAACCGTAAGTTCAAAGCCTTCGCGGCGCATGGTTTCAATCAGAATGCCCAATTGCAATTCGCCACGGCCAGCAACTTCAAACGCGTCAGTTTCTGTTTCAGAAGCAGATACTTTCAAAGCCACATTGCCTTCGGCTTCGCGCATCAAACGATCACGAATAACGCGGCTTTGAACCTTGTCGCCTTCTTTGCCTGCGAGCGGTCCGTCATTGATGCGGAACGTCATTGTCAAAGTTGGTGGATCGATGGGTTGGGCTTGAATGGCTTCAGTCACCGCGGGATCACAAATTGTATCGGCCACAGTCGTGGTCACCAAACCAGAGATCGCAATAATATCGCCGGCAAATGCTTCTTCAACTGGAATACGCTCCAAACCACGGAACGATAGAACTTTAGACACACGGCCAGTTTCAACAACCGTGCCATCGCGCGACAAAGACTTCACGGCTTGGTTGGTTTTAACTGAACCAGAACGAATGCGGCCAGTGAGAACGCGGCCCAAGAACGGGTTGGCTTCAATGGTTGTCACCAACAAACGGAACGGACCAGGCTCTATGACTGGTGGCTTGAAATGGCGAACAATCTCATCAAACAAAGCAGACATATCGTCAGCTTGCTTTTCGGGCGTGGTGCTCATCCAGCCTTGCTTGGCTGAACCATAAATGATCGGGAAATCAAGCTGCTCGTCGGTGGCTTCCAAAGCCGCGAAAAGATCAAACACTTCATTCACAACTTCAACATGACGACCATCGGGGCGGTCAATCTTGTTGATCAAAACAATTGGCTTCAAGCCGAGTTTCAAAGCCTTTTGCAAAACGAACTTGGTTTGCGGCATGGGGCCTTCGGCAGCATCCACCAAAAGCACGGCACCATCCACCATGTTCAAAATGCGTTCAACTTCGCCGCCGAAATCGGCTTGGCCCGGCGTATCTACAATGTTAATGCGGGTGTCTTTCCAGTTCAACGAAGTCACCTTCGCCAAAATAGTAATGCCGCGTTCGCGTTCCAAATCATTGGAATCCATGGCGCGTTCAGCCACTTTTTGATTTTCACGGAATGAACCCGATTGCGCAAGCAACCGATCAATCAGTGTGGTTTTGCCGTGGTCAACGTGGGCGATAATAGCGATATTGCGCAAATTCATGTGAGCGCCAACTTTCATAAGCGTTTGAGGGATGGCGCGGCCTTAGCACGCGCAACATAGATTAGCAATTTATAGGTTGCGCTTAACTATCAAAGCCCACAAACGAGTCAAAAGCTGCTAAAAATTTCTCGCGTATCATATTGGTTTCATTCAATATTTCATGGCGAGAAGCGGGTATAGAAAGCAGCGAAATTCCGGGCACACGGTCCACAAAATGCCTAATGCCAAGATTATTTACCACCCTATCCTGTCCCGCCATCACAATCATTGTGGGGCAAGTTGGGCCTTTATGTTTGGGCCAATTGTGCAAATCACCCAAACTAGTCATGGCTGCACGCAACCATGAATAAGTAGGTCCACCAAGGCCCAATTCCGGGTGCTCTTCAAGCGAGCTTGTATCACGGTTCCAACGCCCACGATCAGAGGTGAGGGGATTATCGGGATATTCACTGCGCTGCATGGGGCCGCGCGCAAAGCCCGGTAAATAAAGCCAGCCCAATCTTGCGGTCGTTGTTAAAAAATTCAACATATGAACTACAGGCAATGGCCAGCGCCCAAAATTAAAACCCAGCAACGGCGAGGTAATTACGGCACGCTCGAAATAAGTTTTATCGCGCAAGGACCGCAGCAAAATATGCCCACCTGTTGAATGCGCCAAAGCATAATAGGGTTCCGGAAAATCTAGGCGTCGCGCCAAAGCAATGATTGCAGCTAAATCCAAATCATAATCAGAAAAATTGGTGATGTAGCTGCGCAACCGATCTTTGAGCAATCGCTGCGAGCCGCCTTGGCCGCGCCAATCAAAAGCCACGACTGCAAATCGGCGCTTACTCATGTCTCGCATCGTCTCAAAATAGCGCTCTAAAAAATCCGCACGGCCATTGAGAATAAATACCGTGCCTTTGGCCCGCGATTGCCGCGCTAGCACAGCGCGCAAATGCACATCATCTGCCGTAAGCACATCATGGCAGACAGCCCCATCGGGTGCTTGGTTTTCAGCGGTGGTAAAAAAATTCATGTAAGCTTTATCCTAGGCGCTGCGTTTAGCTGCTCGCAACCTCTAGAACAAGGTATGAAAACTCAAAGTTTTTTGACGTTCGTCAACTCACCACTGGTCGAGCTCACTTGAATTTCAAAATTCTTGCCACTGCGTGTAGCCCCGTAAACCAATGTAGCACCGGTGCAAGATTTGGTTGTCACAGTGCTGAAACCATAACCTGAAACAATAGCCGCACCTTTTTTGCAATCCACTTTGCTTGGCACAACTTTTTCTTCAAAGCGTTTGGACAATGATGCAGTTTGAATTGTCGTGTCGCTTGGTGGCAAGGTCTTCACCACAGGCTTCACAACTGCAACTTTCGCAACCGCTTTTTTCTTAGCTTTCTTTACCAAGGGTTTTTTATAAATTGGTTCATCAAATTGTAGATCATCATAAGACTCTACATAACGCTTGCGGCGCATCTCACGCATATAAAGGTCGTATTGAGCTTGGTTGAATTCCTCTTCAATGGCAGCTTCCTGCTCGTCAGCATAGCTGTCAGCTTCATAGCTATCATATTGTTGCCCGGCATAATTGCGGTCATGTTGCCACCAGAAAAGGCGGTGCCGCGCTTCAGCTGGTGCCGAAGTTAACATCGCCAAGCTCAAAGCTGTAAGCATAACGCTGCCAAGCAATTTATGATTCATAACCCACCTCAATACCCAATAACGATATGCCGTTTCTGCTGCAACTTCAGAGTAGAAAAACGGCTTGATTGCGGCAAACTTAAGAAAAATGGCGGAGGGTTATTTCCCTCCGCCACGCTCATTACCAAATTGGGCGAACCGAAATAATGCGGCCGTTAGAACTCACCTTCACCTTGAACAAATCACCATGACGCCAAGCTTTATAACCATATGTTGGTGCCGAGCAGTCATAAGCTGTTACACGGCGGAAACCAGCTTCACGAACAACATTGCGGCCTTCGCCACAGCTTACGCGAAAATGTGGGCGTGGGCGCGGGCGTGGATGATAGCCATAGTCAGGAAAATCATCATCATAGCCAAAACCATAGCCCGGGCCATAATCTGGACCAAAACCACCAAAACCAAAGCCAATGTTGAAATCAACATTTGTTTCAGCTTTTGCTGGGGCTGATGCGAATGCAAATACTGTAGCAAGGGCTGCAGCGGCGATGAGGGATTTTTTAAACATTTGAACTCTCCTGAGTTTACCTGACCGATGCCACCCACCGATCTTTGATGTTGCTGTTCTAGCCAAATGAACTTGAACGAAACCCCAATAGTCCGTTCATCTGCCGTTCATATTCGCAAGAGACCCCCTTGAAAGGCAAAAACCCATCCCTATCTCTCAACCTGTGAACGCCATTTCGGGTTCACATTTGAAAAGTCTGTATTGCTTCAAGGAGAATATGACATGTTTGATTACACCCCACTTTACCGCTCATCGATTGGCTTTGATCGCTTGTTCCGCTTGCTGGACGAAGCTGCATCCGTGGAAACCAATTCCTACCCGCCTTACAACATTGAACGCGTGGGTGAAGATGAATACCGCATCACCATGGCCATCGCTGGCTTTGGCCCCAATGATGTGAACATCGAAGCCAAGGGCAACACCCTCACCGTCACTGGCAAAAAAGCTGATAAGCAAATCAATACTGCCGAAATTCTGCATCAAGGCATTGCAGCTCGTGGTTTTGAACGCCGCTTCCAAATGGCCGATCATGTGGAAGTGAAAGGCGCTGATATGGACAATGGCCTGTTGCACATAGCCTTAAAGCGCGAAGTGCCCGAAGCCTTGAAGCCCCGCCAAATTCCAATTGGCAATGGCACAACTAAGCTGAAGGCCATTGAAACAACCAAGGCTGCTTAGCGCTTGCTACCCCTCAACTAAAATCGTCATTCCCGCGCAGGTGGGAATCCAACTAAGTCAGATGTGAATTTGCCGAAAGTTGGATCCCCGCCTACGCGGGGATGACGGGTGTTGGGTTGGAAAGTGCCGCCTCTGTCTTTGAAAAAGTGGCCACAATAATTGCCAATGCCGTGGCCGATACCAGTGCTGTCACAATAAACACCGAGCTTAAACCATAGCTCTGCGCCACAAAACCCAGCACCCATGGCAACACCACGCGCGGCGCTCCTCCAATCATTGCAAAATATCCCATGGCCGCTGCCTTATGCTCTGGCACCAGCTGTGCGGCCAATGCAAACAGGCACGGGAACACCACAGAGAGGCCAATACCAACAGCAGCAAAAGCTAAAACTGAAACAGCAAAGCCAGGAGCAAAGCTCAAAACTACAAAACCTAAAATTCCAATTGTGAGGCACACCATCATCACATTACGGTCGCCATAAGTTGCGCGAATACGGTCGCTGAACAGGCGCATTACGCCACTGCACAACCCATAAAAGGCAAGGCCAAGGCCAGAATATGCGGCCAAGCTTGGCGCAATGGAATTGAGCAATTGGCCGGCCCATTGCACACAAGCAACTTCACTGGTCACCCCAAAGCCCGCAGCCAAGCCAATAAATGTTAAGAGCTTATACGGCAATCTTTTGGAACCCTTTTCCATATCATGCACTACCGCTGCACGGTGCGGGATGTTGATGTAAATTGCAGCATAGGCAAGCGCTACGGGAATGATCGTAAACACCATTACAAACCATGGTGCCAGCCAAACTGAAATAATACTGCTGATGATTGCAAATAGCCCCATCATCAGCGAAGCACTGCCATGATAAGCGCTGAAAATTGTTTTCTTATGCTCTTGTTCAACAGCAGCCCCTTCTGCATTCATAAACAAATCCATGGTGCCCAAAGCCATGCTGATGAAGATTGCCGCTAAAACAAAGCTGAGCGGCGAGAAGGCCAGTTGCGCCACCAAAACTGAAATGAAGGCCACTGGCACAATCCACAGCAACACAGTGCGATGATCAAAATAACGATTAATCACACCACCAAGCGCCATCATTAAAATATTGGCGAGCATGCCAATAGCGCCCACCAAGCCAAATAATTCAGATGAAACACCCGCATGCTGCAAGATCGTTGGAAAAGCCCCAACATTGGTTCCCACAAATGCGCCAAAGGCTGCGAATGTGAGCAGGATCGTTCCACGTCCACCAATTTTCATTTAGCCACGCCCCACCAATGGCATTTTTGTGGCCATTACAGTCATGGTAAGAACATTTGAATCAAGCGGCAGCGAGGCCATGAACACCACAGAACGCGCCACATCTTCCACATCCATGGTAGGTTCAGGCGCAACCGTGCCATTGGCTTGCGGCACGCCACCGCTCATGCGCGCCGTCATGGCGGAGGCTGCATTGCCAATATCAATTTGCCCAGCGGCGATATTATATTTGCGGCCATCAAGTGAAGTCGATTTTGTCAACCCCGTAATGGCGTGTTTGGTCGCCGTATAAGGGGCTGAATTGGGCCGTGGCGCATGAGCAGAAATCGAACCATTATTGATAATGCGTCCGCCCTGCGGCTCTTGAGCCTTCATTATTTTAAACGCACCTTGCGTGCACAAAAATGGCCCCGTGAGATTAACATTCACAACTGCCTGCCATTGCTCAAATGTTAAATCTTCCAGCATCACCGTGCCTGGCGCACCTGTGCCGGCGTTGTTGAACAACACATCCAGCCTGCCAAACTTTTCTTTGATCGCCGCAAAAAGAGCAGCAACGGAATTTGCGTCTGACACATCGGTTGAAACACAAAGTGTTTTGCTGTCAATTGTTTTGGCCACATCTTGCAAAGCATCCAAGCGCCGTCCCGCTAACACAACGGCATAGCCAGCTTTTCCCAGCGCCACGGCACAAGCCTTGCCAATGCCAGAACCTGCACCCGTGACCAATGCAACCTTCATGTTATTTTCCCTTTGCAACATTCCACGCCGAAACCAATTTGCCCGCAGCTTCGCGCACTGCAGCAACACTCATGCCCGGCTTATAAATGCTAGAACCAATGCCAAAGCCTGAAGCACCAGCTGCCAACCAAGCACCCATGTTTTCTGGCGTCACGCCACCCACGGCATAGATTTTCACATTCTTAGGCAATACCGCTTTCCACGCTTTGATAACAGCTGGGCTGGCGGCCTCGGCCGGAAATAATTTCAAATTCTTGGCTCCCGCTCGAATGGCGGCAAAGGCTTCCGTTGGCGTGAACACACCAGGCAACGGCACCATTTGCAATTCATTGGCCCGCGCAATCACGGCTTCATTGCAATCGGGTGAAACACAAATTTCACCGCCAGCAGATTTGAGCATGTTGACATCTTGAATAGTTAAAACCGTGCCAGCGCCCACAATCAGGCGGCCCGCAAATTCTTTGGCTAATTTAGCAATTGATAAAAAAGGTGCAGGTGAATTGAGCGGCACTTCCACCACGCGCACGCCCGCATCAAAAAGCGCCTGCCCTACGGCGATTGCTTCATCGGGCGAGACCCCACGCAGAATTGCCACAATGCCACATTCATTCAAGGCTTCTTCAAGTGTCATCTAAATAATTCCTGCCATCTGCGCCACCGCAGCTTCACCTTTAATCACCGCCAATGGATCACCCATCACCGCATCAAGCCCTGCATGTTTTAGCGCGCGCAGATAACGCCCACCAATTCCAGCAGAAGCAAGAACTACATACTTAGCGCTGCGATCATTGCTCAGCGTGGCATGGGCCACTTCAGTGCCAATCACAATGCCTGAAAGATAGGACGCTAAATGATCGGTTGGCACTTCATTAAACAGCCCAAGGCTGCGCACTGAAAACAGCGAATGCAAAAATCCAGCCGGATCAGCAAAGGCCTTTTCAACGCCTTCAATAAAAGCCGCATCATTATCAGCATCAGATGTCATCAACCGACCCAGTATAGAATGGTGGCGTAACACCGAAAACATTTCGCCCGTGATGTAAGTTGCGAAATTTACAATCCGGCCCTCCACCACATCAATCCATTTGCTGTGGGTGCCCGGTGTTACAAAATGTGAGGCCCCCACATCAAGCGACCCAAAAACTTGCGTCTCTTCACTGCGCATCACATCATGGCCGAGCGAACCGCCCGCCAAATGAAGCCCCGTGAGAAAATGAATGGTGCGGCCACTTTTGGCTTTCAGAACATGAATGTGTTTTGCCAAATCCGCTGGCCCTGCTGGGCAATCGGCATAGCCAAGTTCAACCCAACCCTGACGGCTGGTGATCATGCCTGCGGCCACAACCGGCAATGATTTGTCCCAGTTCCCAATATGGCTTTCCAGCACCGCTTCAAAGCCACCATCTTTAACGGCGAGAATGCCTTCCGCCGCTGCAAACTGATCCTGCACAGCACCATCCGCACCCACCAAGTAAGCGCGAAATGATGTGGTGCCCCAATCCAGAGCAATAAATGGTTTGTGCATTAAAGGCCCTTCACTCCACCGGGCTTAAACGACTGCTTCATGGCTTTAAGCGGATTACGCAATGAGGCACCAAAGGGTGCTGCTTCAATTTCAAACACGTCGCCATCTTCCGTTGAAACCCCATCTGCAATGCTCAGCGTTGCTGTACCAAAGAAATGAATATGCACATCTCCCGGCACACGGAAAGCATCATATTTGAAATGGTGGTATTCCAAATTCGCAATGGTGTGGCTCATATTGCCTTCGCCGGTGAGAAATGGTTTCTCCCAAATGGTTTTACCTTTGCGAAGAATGCGGCTCATGCCCTCAATGCTAGAGGGTATTGCACCCGACACCATTTCAGGGCCAATGGAACAATGGCGAAGCTTAGAGTGCGCCAGTAACAAATAATTCTGCCGTTCTGTCACATGATCAGAATACTCATTGCCGATGGCAAAGCCCAAACGCACTGGCTTGCCCTTGGCGTCAATCATATAAAGCCCGGCAAGTTCCGGCTCCTCGCCACCATCCAACGCAAATGAAGGTTTGGGCAAAGCAGCACCAGGTGCCACCAGCCAGCGGCCATCACCTTTGTAAAACCATTCCGGCTGAACCCCAGCTTGGCCCTTGGCAGGCTTGCCACCTTCAAGGCCCGCTTTAAACATGCGCAGTGAATCGGTGAGTGCAGCTTCACCATCTAATTTCTTGTGCATAGAATCCCGCGCTGAGGCCGAACCTAAATGCGTGAGGCCGGTGCCCGTAATAATGCAGTGGGCCGCATCATCATGGGTGAGTGGCGGCAGCACGCGCTTTTCTTTAAGCGCTGCTGCATAATCTTCAGTTGTTGCCGTTGCCAAATTATTGGCCGTTGCGTTCAGGCTTTTGCCATCGCTCAAAGCAAGTGCTGCAAGTTCTGTCATACGCGTGGCACGCTTCAGTTTAATAATCTTGCCGCCACCCACCAAGCCCACAGCGCGTTTATTTTTAATATCTATAAATTGTATGAGGTTCATGCTTAAAGCTCCCAATGATTTGTCATACAATTAGCCGCCAAAGCGGTGCTTGGCAAAGCCTTTCACTTTCGGATCAAAACAAAATACACCGCCTTGCAAGGGGTGCAGCGCCAAAACATCGCCAGAAACATGAGCGCGAGAAGAAGTCACATACATCACATCAAGGTCAAGCCCGCCAAAACAAACGCAAGTGGGCCTCGAAGCTGGCATGGCGACAGCGCGGTCAATGCGGCCTTTTGGGTCAATGCGTAGGACACATGAACCTTCCCAGCGTGCACTCCAGATAAAACCCTCCGCATCCACCGTGGCCCCATCAGGATAGCCATGGTCTTTGGTATCATTATGAATGCGGCGGTTCCTTAATTCGCCTGTGCCCACATCAAAATCAAAAGCCCAGATAATTTGCGCATGCGAATCTGAAAAGTAAAATGTGGAATTATCAGGAGACCAGCACGGCCCATTGGAAACCCCAACATCATCCACCATCAGTTTTGAGCTGCCATCTTTTTCAACTCTATAAAGCGCACCAGAACTGCGCGTAATATCGAGGTCTTCACCTGCAGGTCCAATGTTCTGCTGCATGGTGCCAAACCAAAACCGTCCGTTCACATCTGCAGCACCATCATTGCCGCGATTGCCTGCGCGGTTTTCCGGTTGCGAAAATTCGGTGAGAGCGCCCGTTGCCGGATTGAACAAATAAAGCCCATGCTCACCCCCCACCAGCAAAGTGCCGTCCGCCCGCAGCGCCATAGCCGTCAAAATAACGTTGAACTGCCAGCTCTGATGAGCGCCTGTGGCGGGATTTAATTTATGAATGCGCGACGGCAGCGGAATATCTAACCACCACAAGCTCTGCGTCTTGTCATCCCACATGCAGCCCTCGCCAAGGCGATCATTTGATTTTGCAACGCATGTGACAGGGATAGGGTTTTGGTTTGGCATCATAATTCTCGCACAAAGTAAGGTGACACCACTAGACGCTCCTGATAGAAATTGAAATCGAAAGCATATGGAGATTCTGAATTTATGAAAAAACTTGAGCACGCCGTTGAAGCCGTCATCCTAGCCTCGCGCTGGATTCTGGTGGTTTTTTATCTTGGTCTCACTTTGGCGTTAGGCCTATATGCAATTTCCTTCATGAAGAAACTTTGGGAGTATCTCTCGCATGTGGGTTCGATAGAAGAGACTGAAGCGATCCTAAAAATTCTAAGCCTCATTGATGCAAGCCTCGTCGCAAGTCTCGTTGTCATGGTGATCATTTCTGGTTACGAAAACTTCGTTAGCAAATTTGATAACCCCGGCGGCGATTTAAGCTTGCTTGGGAAAATAGATGCAAGCTCGCTGAAAATAAAAGTCGCATCAACAATCGTGGCCATCTCATCAATTCACTTGTTGCAAGTATTCTTGAATGCCGAACAGTTTAGCGAAAGCAAGCTGATGTGGCTCACTATCGTGCACATGGCGTTTGTCGTTTCTGCATTGCTGCTGGCTTATATTGACCGTGTAATGACCAGCACCAAAAAAGAAAAAGGCGGGGAATAACCCCCGCCTTTAGTTTACACAGTGCGCAAATACCACTCAAAATCGCGGATGGTGGGTTCAGCAAAGAACCGATCAGCCTCCACTTCTTTCAATGTGGCAAAGGTATCAACAAATTCTTTGCCGAAATATTCTTTGAGAATTGAAGCGCGGTAAAACGCATCAATGGCCTCAAACCAATTGCCAGGAATATGTTTCGCACGGCGCTCATAACCATTGCCGGTGATCGGCGAACCAGGATCAATTTTTTCGGTAATGCCATAATGCATGCCCGCCAAAATCGCCCCCATCACCAAATATGGGTTAGCATCCGCCCCTGAAGGTCGATGCTCAATGCGGCAGGAATTGGCATTTCCTGCCGGAACCCGCAATGCCACCGTGCGGTTGTTAATGCCCCATGTTGCAGCAACTGGCGCATAAGACGAGCGCCTGAACCTGCGATAAGAATTGGCATTGGGAGCAAAAATCAACATGGATTCCGCCATGGTGGTTTTAAGTCCCCCAATCGCATTCAGCAGCAATTCATTGGTCATCGGATCATCAGCGGCAAAAAGATTTTGCCCATCTTCACCACCAAGGCTCACATGAATATGCATTCCCGAACCTGTCCAATCGGCATAAGGCTTGGCCATGAACGTGGCGCACAGCCCGTGTTTTTCGGCCGTGGCTTTAATCAGCCGCTTCAACATTATACCTTCATCACACGCATCCAAAATATCGGTGCGGTGACGGAGCACAATCTCCATCTGCCCTGGGCCATATTCCGAGATCAAAGTTTTGGCTGGCAAATCTTGAATTTCACAAAAGGCATAAAGGTCTTTGAAGAACGGCGCAAAATCATCCGTGTCTTGCAAATGATATGCTTGGTGGTGCTTGGGACGATGTTCATTGATCAAAGCCTTTGGCGAAATTGGAACACCTTCTAAAGCGCTCTTGCGGTCCATCAAATAGAACTCAAGTTCAACCGCCCCAATCGGGTTCATGTTCAACTCTTCTTTGAAACGCTTCACAATGCGCTGCAAAGCATTGCGCGGATCAGCATAATGTGGCACCCCATCAAGATCATGCACATGAGCGGTATATTGCGCCGTTGGTTCTTCAAGCCAAGGTACTCGCACAAATGTGCCGGGCACTGGCCACAAAATCAAGTCGCGGTCGCCCTCATCAAACACCAGCCCAGTTTCAGGAACGTCTTGCCCCGTCACATCTAAAACCAGTGCTGAAATCGGGATGAACCGACCATCATTCCACGCCGGAATAACTTCATCACGGCGCAGAACTTTTCCACGGATTACTCCGCACATATCAGTCCAGATCACCTGCACTGAAACAATATCAAGATTAGCCTCAAGAAATCTTTGCGCTTCGGCTCCAAGCTTTGGCGTTACGATAGGCATTTTTAGTCTCCAATTTTAAATCAGCTCTGAAATGCAATGATCTAATTCATTGATCAGTGTACTGACATTTAACTCAAGAGTCGCTGGACAAATGAGCATCATATTATGAAACGGCGTGACCACCACACCGCGGTTGAGTAGATAGTGATGCACCGCCTGATCAATGGGCTGGTGGATCACTTTTGAAGCCTCATAGCCATTTCTGG
>JAYUPT010000037.1:0-2099 GCA_043759965.1 Aestuariivirga sp.
AAACTGTAAACTGCCCAATCAGTCATTTCTGACAAAATGAAAGCAATCATGCTAGCTGCCGCAAGGCCGGGGCCGGCAAAATAATAAACCGGAATGCCCGCAAGCGCTGTTGCTAATAATACCTTATGGCCAATTTCGCGCTGCGCATAATCACGCAGCACGAAAACAACACCAACAATGATGTTGGCAAGATAAAGCGTTCCCATCCATGTGTTCGTTGTCCATTGGGTAATGCCTTCAATCAGGCTTTCTGGAATGAACAACACATTAACGAGAACGATGAAGGCCACATAGGCCCCCACAAACAGTGCGGTGCGGGCAAGCTTATTCATTATCCAACAATTTCCTTGGCTTTGAAATTTTGTTTGATTTCTTTCTTCGCGTTTTCGATTGAGTCAGAACCGTGAACTGAATTCTCATCAATTGATTTGGCGTATGAAGCGCGGATGGTGCCTGCTGCTGCTTCCTTGGGGTTTGTTGCACCCATAATGTCGCGATAGGTCTTCACAGCATTGTTGCCTTCAAGAACTTGAACAACAACGGGGCCTGAAGCCATAAACTTTACAAGATCCTTGAAGAAAGGACGTTTTGCGTGAACAGCGTAAAACTTCTTGGCATCAGCCAATTTCCACTTTACGCGCTTTTGCGCAATGATGCGAAGGCCAGCGGCCTCAATAATCGCGTTGATCGCACCCGTATTGCTCGCCTTGGTTGCGTCTGGTTTAATGATAGAAAATGTACGTTCGATAGCCATGATGGTCCTCGTTAAAATGGAATGGACCGCCCTATAGCTGCGGCCCATCCATTCGGCAAGAGGTGGCTTATTCTGCTTCGGTCAGCAACTGCGTGATGCGGCTGATTGAAACGCGGCGGTTTTCGCCTTCGGCTTCTGCAGTTGGAATTTTGAGGAAGCGTTCGCCGAGGCCAACTGTTCTCAAATTCCGCGCAGGAATAACATAATAGGATACCAGCGCTTTCTTAATTGCTTCGGCGCGCAGCTTGGACAAGCGATTATTATAGGCATCGCTTCCCGGTGCATCGGTGTGACCTTCAATCATGAACACTTCGTTTGGATACTTCCTCACAATGCGTTCGACAATGGACGCAATAGCATCCAAGCTTTGCATTTGTTCTTCGCGCACAAAGGCTTCATTGGTGCCAAAGCGAATTGTATCAATTTCAATGCGCGACACGGATTCACGAAGGCGTGGCTGCACTGCAATTTCTTCAAGATTATAGCGTTGCTTGAAGCTTTTGCGTGGTGGAGCCACCAACACTTCTTCCAATTCTTCATCGTCAACTTCGGCCGCAAAAACATAACGCGGTGGCGGTGGGCGATCATTGGAAATGTTAATGTTGATTGTAATGTCTAAATCATCATTGCCAGCTTCAAGGGCAAGCTGTTCTTCACGGCGATGGCGTTCAGCAATCATGCGGCGGCGCAGAATTTCACGGTCACGCAGCATGGATTCGCGCCAGTAATCGCGGTTGGCTTGGTCATAGTCCTCGTCAAATTGCGCTTCGTTGTAAACCGAAAGGCGGCGCTGCAATTCTGCAATTTGCAACTCTTCTGACGGGCGTTGATCGCGCAGCACAATTTGAACTGGCGTCACATTGGTAATCACAACTGTATTGTTCACTGTCGTATTATTAACAGTTGTATTGTTGACAATAGCGGGGGGCAATGGCGGCGGCGGCGGCGGTGCTGGTGGCAATGGGGCCGCAGCAATCACTTCTAAAGGAGGAGGTGGTGGAGGTGGTGCCGCTTGTTCTTGCTTTTGCACAACCGCAGCTTCTTGAACAGCCAAACGCTGACGCAGAACTTCACGTTCTTCTTTCAAACGCTTGCGCACCGCGCGTTCAGTTTCGCGTGACAATTCATTGCTGGCCATCACATCACGAATGCTATCAAGCCTTGTTCGCAAATCAGCATCCGACAGGTTTTCCAGCGGTGTCGTGTCGTCAAGATAAGCCTGTGCTTGTTTTTCCGCTTCGGGGTTACCTGCATTGTTATCCAACGCTTGAACATCGGCCTTGGCTGGTGGAGGCGGAGGCGGTGGTTCAACGGCAACAGCTTGGGGAGCATCAACAACAGGAGG
>JAYUPT010000038.1:0-14264 GCA_043759965.1 Aestuariivirga sp.
TGGTCGGGGCGGCGGGATTCGAACTCGCGACCCCCTGCGCCCAAGGCAGGTGCGCTACCAGACTGCGCTACGCCCCGACATACCTTAGTGTGCGCTGCATAATGATTCCGCGCGAGAAGTGCAACTACTCTTCTTTGGTTTTAAAAATTCTGTGAAAAACCTTGTCATTCTGACGGATACCGAGCCTTTTTACAGTACCAGCTGCCAATTCCACCACCCCTTTTACGGGTTCTTGCACGCTAACAGTATCAAGTGATTTAGGCACGGTGTTCTCGGCGATGGCGGCAATGGTGCCATCTTCCCTAACAAAAAGCATATCAAGTGACATATAAGTGTTTTTCATCCACATGGCCACGGGGCGTGGATCGCCAAAATCAAGCAACATGGCTTGGTTTTGTGGCATGATGTGTCGGAACATAAGACCGCGCTCGCGCAATTCTGGTGTGTCAGCAATTTCGGCGGTAATCAGCGTCGATGCAAAATCGGTTGAGATAGTGATGGGTTCGATCTTTGCTGGCTCTTGCGCAAAAACAGCAAGCGGCCACAGCAACACCATGAAAACTAAAACACGAAGATGACATACCATACGCTGCACTCACCCACAGAATCTGTCGAAATGAAGGCTAGTTGGTTAAAGGCGGGCCCGAATCAAGCGAAACGCGCACTTCGGCAGCCATTTTGCCACGGGTGCTATCGCCATAGCGCACATAAACCCATGTGTCTGGAATAAGCTCGGCCATTGCGGTTTTGCGCATCACTTCCATATGAACAAAAATATCTCCCAAGCCTTCGCCTTCGCTCACAAAGCCAAAGCCACGCGCACGGTTAAACCACTTCACCTTGGCGCGCACCCAGCCGGTGCTTGGTGCAACAGGATTATGGGTGCGGGCTTTGCGTTCAACCGGGTGAATAGCAGTTGATTGATCAACTGAAAGAACGCGCAAACACTGATAGCCTTTTTGGCGGGCCACAACTTCGCAAGCCACACGGGTGCCTTCAAGTGGCGCCTCAAAACCATCGCGCTTCAGGCAACTGAGGTGAATGAGAATATCAGGCAGGCCATTGTCCGGAATCAAAAAGCCATACCCACGGCCCACATCGAACCACTTCACCAAACCATCAATACGGATGATGTTAACGCCGTGTTCGTTTTCAATGCCGTGCTGTGCTTTTTGCACAGCTTCAGCGTTTAGCAATTCGTTCGCCGCCATTTTACTAACCCAACCCAATCCCCAAGCAACAAGGGCCTCCTCGTCTGCTTATCGTTAACTTGCTCAAATCTTAACGATTTGTACAGAGCCACATTGAGGGCAGCGGTGGAAAACCTGTGTGAGGGCACGGTTCATCCGTAGGCTGATCAATTCAACTTAAAAATCCCAATCTAACTCATGCACTTGTTGCAAGTGCACAGTAAAATTGTGGGGTTTCACTTGCGTGAAAAACTTTCAAATGATGGGGTGCAGGGCTGCATTGCGAGCACAGCACCTAACAAAATTTGACAAGTTCCGATTCGCAGACGAAGAAATGGGCTATTCACTAAGGAAAATAACATGAAATATTTGCACACCATGATCCGCGTAACGGATCTCGATAAATCGCTCGATTTTTTCACCCGCATTTTAGGCTTTGTTGAACAACGCCGCCATGTGAGTGAGAAAGGCCGTTTTACTTTGGTGTTTGTGGCTTGCCCGGAGAGCCCTGAAGTTCCTGTGGAGCTCACTTATAATTGGGATCCTGAAGTTTACACCGGTGGGCGAAGCTTTGGCCACCTCGCCTATCAGGTTTCAAACATCTACGACTATTGCGAAATGTTGATGAAGAATGGTGTTGTAATCAACCGCCCACCGCGCGAAGGGCGCATGGCGTTTATCAAAACGCCGGATGGCATTTCAATTGAGGTGCTGCAAGCTAATGATGCTTATTTGCCAGTGCAAGAGCCTTGGGCATCAATGCCAAACATTGGAAGCTGGTGATTACCAAATTCCAGTTACGGCATAGGCTTCGTTTTCACCGGGCCAAGGCGGCATTGTTGTTGCAATTGCTGTGAGAATGTCGGCACCGTCATTTCTGAACTGGAAGTGAGTGCCAACGGGAATTGAAATTGAAAGACCGGGGCGGATTTCTACAATCTCTTCGGCCTTATCATTTTTGCGCCACAAGTGGCCCCGCCCCGCCGTGAAAAACCAAACCTCTTCCACTGTGCGGTGCGCCACTGCGATCGAAATTTTTCCGGCGGGCAGCGCAAATTGCGCCATGGAACCTCGTGCAGTGCTGACGAGAAAACGTACCTCCGAACCATCAGGCGCAATTGCATCAGGTGCTGCTGAAATCACCCGCGTGATCACGGCATTAACTGCCCGCCATTTACTTCGATAACTTGGCCTGTGACATAAGCGGAAGCTTTATCGCTGGCCAAAAACAAAAATGTGCCCGTGCAATCATCAGCCAAGCCCAAGCGTTGCATGGGAATTGATTTGGCCACGGCAACGCGTTTTTCAGCGGTAGAAAAACGATCATGGAAGGCCGTGTGGATGGTGCCGGGTGACACGCAATTCACGCGGATATTATAATCCACCAATTCTCGTGCTATGGTTTTTGTAAAGGCCGAGACAAAGCCCTTGGCACCCGCATAAACACTGGCCCCAGGGCTGCCACCATTGCGCGCCGCAATTGACGTGACGTTGATGATGTTGCCAGATTTTTGCACCTTCATATGATCAGCCGCAATGCGGCAGCAGTGAATGAGTTGACGGCAGTTGAGATCAAACACTTTGTCGATGAACTCATCATCAAGCGCATCAAGGGTGGTGCGCGCCACAAGGCTTCCGGCATTGTTTACCAACACATCTATGCGACCAAATTGCTTGACCGCTGCATCAATCAATTTCTGTGGCGCTGCGGCTTCTGTGAGATCAAGCTTCATGGTTTTAATGCCAGCCGCCTCTATGGCCTTCAACTCTTCACCGCCACCGAGATATTGCGCGAATACTTTTGCGCCCTGAGCGGCAAAACCCAAAGAGGCAGCCCCACCAATGCCAGTAACGCCGCCCGTGACGACAACGACTTTATTTTTTAGATCAATGAACATTATTGAATGCGACTCACACTGGCAATGAAATGGCGGGAATTGAAATAGCCTATCATGCTATTTCTCAAATCCCGAAAGGGATTTGCAATAACACATAGGCTTTTTCTTTTAGCTTTATTAAGATGTAAGCCTTGCACTAATCACTCAAGTGCCAGATTCGCAGCAGTGGCTCCCACAATAGGCCTGCAGAATGATTGTTGGCGAGGCTGAAGTGTATTTATCACAATCATCTTTAGTTGGCGTGCCTGGATCTTGACCACCTTGATTTCCCAGAGAGGCTGGCGGCGAAGTACAGCCTGCGTTCACCCAGTTACCAATGCAAACCATGTGAGCAAGTTGCAATTCAATTGATTGAACCGAATTCGTTGTCTTTATTGATTGATTGAGTTGCAATCCATCCAAAGCATTTGCAACAGAGCCTACAGACATAATAACGGCAACAGCCGTTACAACACTTGTGCGTTTTAAAATTGCCAAAAATGAAGATTTAGCCATAGTACGAGCCTCCTTATTTTGGCCCCCTTATGAAAAAGCTAGATCGAAAGTTAACGCCTGTCAACGCCAAGCGGAAATCCTGTTTGCGAAGTTATGGACAAACTACGGTAGTTTCTACAGAAGGACTGTTAGTCATGGCAAGCGGGCATGTGCTAACTTAATCGGTAACCGCCAGCCGGAAATGAGGGAATGTTGATGACTATGGAAGCAGAAGTCTTGGCCGCGTTGCATGGGCTCGCGGCGGCCTTCAATGCACATGATATTGATCGCATAATGCGTTTCTTCGCGCCCGACTGCAGTCTTGACATGCCGCGAGGAACTGAACCTCATGGGACGAGGTTCCACGGCATCGAGCAAGTGAAAAAAGGCCTGATGGGGCGATTTGAAACAACGCCCGATGTGCATTACAGCGACTTGGAACACTTCGTATCAGGCGATTGTGGAATGTCAAAATGGCTTCTCACTGGCACAAAGCTCAATGGTGAGAAGGTCACTGTGCGAGGTTGCGACTTTTACACCTTTAGAAGCGGGTTGGTTATTCGCAAAGACTCATACTGGAAGATCGTCGCGTAATGAGTGGACGTGTCGTGGGTGTCTGCACTTGTGCGATCTGCCGCGAATTTTATCACACTGATTTGTACAATTGATGCGGCTTGCTGGCAGCCCACCAAACCAATGTTTAAATTAAATTGGTGCGCCCTACGGGAGTCGAACCCGTCTTTACAACGTGAAAGGCTGTCGTCCTAACCGATAGACGAAGGGCGCCCTTGCGGCGGTCTATATTCAGGTTTTGCAGCGATTGCAAGTGTTACTGAATAATTGCTGCATCTTCGATTTGTAGGGATGGAACGCGCTTGGCGCCCCACTCATCCACCACCAATTTTCCGGCAATATGGATGGGGTGATTGCGTTCAGACAGCAGCAATTCGCCAAGCTCGGTGCCCAAGGCCCGAAATGCAATGGCTTTAAGCTTTGTGCCATCGCTAGCCACCAAAGTGCAGCGCACATGATCGGTGCCAACACGGTCAGCATAAGATATTTTATGTGATGGAAACACAAACATGGGCGATGGATGGGCCGAGCCGTAGGGGCCTGCTTGTTCCAAAAGTTCGATCAGATCGAGTGTCGCACCTGAAGCTGTAAGAGCGCCGTCCACAGCAAGGAATGGTTCGCGCAGAGATTCGACTTCGGTTGACAATGATTCGTCGAGGAACTGGCGCAGCGCGCCGAGTTTTTCGATGGGCAAGGTGAGGCCAGCCGCCATGGCATGACCACCGCCTTTGGTGAGAATGCCTGCTTCCATAGCAAGGCGCACGGCTTTGCCGAGATCAACGCCGGTGATCGAACGGCCAGATCCTGTGGCTAGGCCGGTCTTGGTGTTCATAGCCAACACCAAGCTTGGCACGCCGAAGCGATCTTTGAGGCGCGAGGCCGCAAGGCCCACAACGCCTGGGTGCCAGCCATCAGCGGCGACCACGACGATGGACGGTTTTTTATCTTTGCCCATGGCAGCATCGGCTTGGGCATAAGCTTCATCGACAACGCGGATTTCGATGAGCTGGCGTTTGCGGTTCATCTCATCAAGATTGCGGGCGAGCGCGTGGGCTTCGCCTTTATCATTGGTGGTGAGTAGTGCAAGGGCTTCATCGGCGTGGCCAATGCGGCCGGCTGCGTTGATGCGAGGGCCTAATATGAATCCCAGAGCGTAAGTGTCGGGACGTTTTTTGAGGCCGCCCACATCGGCTAACGCGGCGATGCCGTGGTTCTCGCGCCGCGCCATGATTTTTAAACCTTGGGTAACGTAAGCGCGGTTCAAGCCTTTGAGTGGCACCACATCGCAGATGGTGGCCAGCGCCACCAGTTCCAGCCATTGCAGCATATTGGGCTCAGGGCGTTGCTCACTGTAATAACCCGCGTTGCGGAGATTTTTATTCACAGCGGCAATGAGGATCATCACCACGCCAGCGGCACATAAATGGCCGAGGCCAGAGATATCATCTTGGCGGTTCGGGTTGATTACCGCATAGGCGTGGGGTAGTTCAGCACCTGCTTGGTGGTGATCAACAATGATGGTGACAAGGCCTAGATCAGCGGCATGAGCCAAGGGATCATGCGAGAGCACGCCGCAATCGAGCGTGAGCAACAGTTCAGTGCCCTGCTCCTTTAAGGCGCTCACTGCCTTCTCGCTGGGGCCATAACCTTCAGTCACACGGTCTGGAATATAAACATGTGCATCATGGCCAACGGCGCGCAGGAAGCGCAGCAGTATGGCGGCGGAAGATACACCATCCACGTCATAATCACTGATGATGCCGATCGGCTCTTTGTTGATGATGGCTTCGGTTAAACGCGCCGCACCTTTTTCCATGTCCATCAAGGCAGATGGCTGCGGCATGAGAGAGCGCAATGTGGGATTTAGGAACGCCTCTGCTTGATCAAGTTCCACACCGCGCGCCGCCATAACGCGGCCGAGGATTTCTGGCAGATCATTTTTTTCAGCAATAGCGTGGGCCAAGCGTTGATCATCAATTCGCGCAACCCAGCGCTGGCCTTTGATGGAGGATTCGATGTCGAGGAAGGCGGGTTTAGGGTTCACGCGTTACACCAAAATCTGTCATCCCGACGAAAGTCGGGACCCAGAAACCCACGCTCGGTGCTTGTTGATAGTCTGGGTCCCGACTTTCGTCGGGATGACAATATAGATGAATTACAATCGTTCAATTCTAATCACCCGCGGAGCCTTGGCCACATGGCCATCTTTCTCAATGCGCTCCATGGCCTTCTGGATGGAGGTTTCTAAAGTGTCGTGGGTGATAAGGATGAAGGATGCGGTGGTGCGGGTTTCTTCTTTATCTTTCTTGCCGCGCTGCACGATGCTTTCGATTGAGATTTTTGCGTCAGCTAAAATTGTGGCTATTGCTGCTACAGCTCCCGGACGATCATGCAATTCGAGCGAGACGTAGAACCCACCTTCATGTTCCTTTTGCGGAGCGGCTTTGAATTTTTTCAAATCTTTGGCGGGCACACCGAATGCGGGGCGCACATTGCCACGCGCTATATCGACAATATCGGAAAGCACTGCGGATGCTGTGGGGTGCGAACCAGCACCACGGCCTTCCAACATCAAATCGCCAACAAAATCGCCCTTCACCACCACGGCGTTGAACACACCGTCGGTGTCAGCCACTGATGTGCCCTTAGGGATCAGCGTGGGGTTCACGCGTTGTTCAATGCCGCCCTCATGGGCCACGGCCACGCCGAGCAACTTAATTTTATAACCTAGCTCTTCGGCATGGCGAATGTCTTCCAGCGTGATCGCTTCAATTCCTTCGATGCGGATGGATGCAAGATTAACTTCGGTGCCGAAAGCCAAAGATGTGATAACGGCCAGTTTATGTGCAGTGTCAAAGCCGCCCACATCAAATGTGGGGTCTGCTTCGGCATAACCCAACGCCTGGGCCTCCTTCAGCACATCACCAAAGCTGCGACCTTCGCTGGCCATTTTGGTAAGAATGTAATTGCAGGTGCCATTCATAATGCCGAAGATTTTCTTGGGCGAATTTCCGGCTAAGCCTTCGCGCAAGGTTTTTATGATTGGAATACCACCGGCAACTGCCGCTTCGAAATAAAGGGCAACACCTTTGGCTTCGGCTGCGCGCGCCAAACTTGCACCATGGTGGGCGAGCAATGCTTTGTTGGCGGTGATCACATGCTTGCCATTGGCAATTGCCGCTTCAACAGCATCCTTGGCTGGGCCAGTGTTGCCCCCGATCAATTCGATGAACACATCAATGTTCATGGATTTGGCCAAAGCTACGGGATCATCAAACCATTCCAACCCGGCAAGGTCGTGGCCTCCACGGGTTTTACCCTTGCTGCGGGCACTGACGGCGGTGACGGTGATGGGCATGCCAGCACGGGTGGCGATGAGACCTGCATGGGTTTTTAATATATCGAGAACGCCCGTTCCCACGGTGCCTAAGCCTGCAATGCCCAATCGTAACGCGTTTGTCATAAATCTTGCCTGTGTTGAATATGGGTCGTCTTATGGCGATAAGGCGTCGATTTGGCAAGAATTGCCCTTGCCCTCCACTGTGACGGTATTAAATAGGTGATATGACAGATTCAAAGACCCCGGCCCCAAATGATTTCAAACTTCCTGACCCGGTGAAGTTGATGCAGAATCTTGCTCAAGTTTTCTCACGCGCTTCAGAGATTGCCAAGCAAGTGGCGGCACGGCCCGATTTGCAAAAGGCAGAGCAAGACTCACAGATTTTGCCTATGGAACAAGTGGCAAAAACCTTAGGTGCTTTGACGAACTATTATACTGGTGACCCGCAAAAGCTGATGCAGGCGCAAATGAAGCTTTGGGCTGGGTATTCAACGTTGTGGCAGGGTGCTTGGTCGAAAGCGTTAGGCCAGCCAACCGAACCTATGGCAGTTCCCGCCCGCAATGATAAGCGCTTTAAGGATAAGGACTGGCAAGAGAATGCGGTGTTTGATTTTCTGAAGCAAGCCTATCTCATCTCATCCAAATGGGCCGTGGAGATGGTGAATGATGCGGATGGTTTGGATGAGCATACCAAGCTGAAAGCGAAATTCTATGTGGAACAGATTGCCAATGCGGTTTCACCTTCGAACTTCGTATTTTCAAATCCCGAAGTTCTAAAAGCCACGCTGGCTAGCAATGGCGCCAACTTGATCAGCGGCATGGATAAGCTGGAGCGTGATTTCAAATCACCAGATGGCCGATTGCGGATTAAGCAAACCGACACGACTGCTTTTGAAGTTGGCCGCAACATTGCGCTTACGCCTGGCAAAGTGGTGTTTCGCAATGATGTGTTTGAGTTGCTGCAATATGCGCCCACCACTGAAACAACTTTTGAATATCCGCTGCTGATTTCCCCACCATGGATCAATAAATTTTACATTCTCGATCTCACGCCGCAAAAATCTTACATCAAGTGGTGTGTGGATAATGGCATCACTGTGTTCGTCATGTCGTGGGTGAATGCTTCGGACGCGCAAGGGCGCAAGAGTTTTTCCGATTATATGCGCCAAGGTTTTTTAACCGCCATTGATGAAGTGCAAAAAGCCACGGGTGCCAAGAAAGTCAACACTGTGGGCTTCTGCATTGGCGGCACTTTGGTTGCCGCATCGCTCGGTTATATGGCAGCCAAGGGCGACAATCGCGTTAACGCTTCCACATTTTTCACCACGCAGGTGGATTTTGAAAAAGCTGGTGATCTTTGTGTTTATGTAGACGAAGAGCAGGTGAAATGGATTGAAGGCCGCATGGAAGATAAGGGTTATCTTCCCGGCAACCGCATGGCTGACGCGTTTAACTTGCTGCGCGCCAATGACTTAATCTGGTCTAATGTGGTGAATAACTATCTGCTCGGCAAAGACCCTATGCCGTTTGATTTGCTTTATTGGAATGCCGATTCAACGCGCATGCCTGCTGGTGTTCATTCGTTCTATCTGCGCGAATGCTATATGAACAACAAATTGTCAAAAGGCACCATGGTGCTCGAGAATGTTCGCATTGATCTCTCCAAGGTAAAAGTTCCAATCTATAATTTGGCCGCGAAGGAAGATCACATCGCGCCCCTCCCTTCCGTGTTCAGGCTTGGGCATTATATGGGTGGGCCGACGAAATTGGTTGTTTCGGGTTCGGGTCATATTGCGGGCGTGGTCAACCCGCCCGCCGCCAGTAAATACCAGTATTGGACCAATGACACTGGGGCCGACACGCTGGAAGACTGGTTGGATAGCGCAACTGAAACTGCTGGAAGCTGGTGGCCTAATTGGTTGGAATGGATTTCAACCAAGAGCGGCGAAAAAGTGCCCGCACGGCAACCCGCTGATGTCGGCTTAGGCAATGCACCTGGCGAATTTGTGCGTGTTAAGGGGGATTGAGAGAGATCAACTGCCGTCATGCCGGGGTGGTGTTGCAAGTTGGTGCAGCGCTGGCCGCACTGCATAGCAATAGTATTATTGCAAAAACTTTAACCATAACGCACTCCCCAGCCGCACTGCATGGAATGACGATATTTGGTTTTTCACAAAAATAAAAGGCCGCCCAAAAGAGCGGCCTTTTTCGTAATTGGTAAAGCTTAGCGCTTCGAGAATTGGAAGCGGGCACGGGCTTTGGCGCGGCCATATTTCTTACGTTCAACGGCACGGCTATCGCGGGTGAGGAAGCTGCCCTTCTTCAGAACTGGGCGCAGGCCCGGTTCAAAATGGGTGAGGGCGCGGGAAATGCCGTGGCGCACAGCACCAGCTTGACCCGAAAGGCCACCACCACACACTGTGCAATCCACATCCATTTCAGAAAGACGCGCCACTGCGTTCAAAGGCTGGGCCACGAGCATACGGAGCACAGGACGTGCAAAGTAAGCTTCAATTGGTTTGCCGTTTACAGTGATCTTGCCTTTGCCGCGCTTAATCCAAACGCGTGCAATGGCGTTCTTGCGGCGGCCCGTTGCATAAGCACGGCCCTTGGCATCGATTTTTGGTTGCGCTGGAGCAGCAGCAACACTTGCACCAGGTGCAGCAGCTGCAAGGCCCATTGCGGCGCCGAGATCTGCTAATGTTTTTTGTTCAGCCATAATGATTAGCCTCTCGGTGCGTTCTTGGCGTTCATAGCCAAAATATCGAGTTTCCTGGGGTTCTGTGCTTCATGTGGATGCTCGGCACCCTTATAAATACGCAGGTTGGTCATTTGTTGGCGCTTCAATGAAGCACCTGGTAACATGCGTTGCACTGCGAGTTCGAGAACACGCTCAGGATTTTTGCCATCCAAGAACTGATGCGCATTGCGCTCCTTGATACCGCCAGCAAAGCCGGTGTGCCAATAGTAAGTCTTGTCTTTGCGCTTCTTGCCAGTGAAGGCAATTTTTTCGCAGTTGATAACGATGATGTTATCTCCGCAATCCATGTGGGGCGTAAAGGTTGGCTTGTGTTTGCCGCGAAGACGGTTAGCGATAATCGCAGCGAGGCGACCAACGACCAGACCTTCAGCGTCAATCAGCATCCATTCCTTTTGAATTTCCTTGGCTTTCGCCGAATAGGTCTTCATGGTTTGATCTCTGATTTAGTGTTACAAAATAAATCGCGCCTGATGTGACAAGCGCGGAATGGCTGCCTCATAGCGAATGATTTGCACAAGTGTCAAGAAAATATGGCGATTTGCAGTGTTTTATTAGCGCGGTAACATATTACCACAATTGCAAAATTTCGCTGGATGGTAACAAGAGTCTGGCGTAACTTCGGGCAAGAGGCCAAAAATGCGTCTTAATAGATTATCTACAGTGTTTGCCATTTCTATCGCAGTTTTGTGGTTGCCTCAACTTGCTCAATCGCAACAAACCACCCCTGCTCCGGCGACTACTGCATCACCGGTCGTTCCAGCGCCAGTTGATCCTGCACCTGCTGATACAGAGGGCGAAAGTGCGGATGACATGAGCATTGGCGATGTTCCGATTGTGAAAACTGAAGAACTGACCTCGGAAAAAGCGCGCAAGGCTTTAGATGCTTATGTTTTGGTGCAAACCAAATATCAGGAATCACCGCTTGAAAGTTACGACGATCTGCAAGGGTTTGTTGACAAAGACCCGCGCGGAAAAGAATTTGAGGCAGACATTAAATCATTCAATTTTCATACAGTTGATGATTGGAACTTGGCGATTACAACTTTAAGTTTTGCTTACACCAATGTTTTAGATGATCAGACCGTTGACATTAAGCAGCAGATTGAAGAGCTAAAAGTTGACACTGAAATGGCCCAAGACATAAAAGACCGCATGATCAATTCACTCAACGCCATGATCCCATCTGCAAATAATACCAAAATTGTGAATGAGCTTATTGCGGATGCAGTTTATGGTGAAAAAATAAAGTTGCTGGAAACTACCGAAGAATGAGTGGGCTTCTGCGCGCTCATCACAGCGCTTCAGTTTTGCGCTTAACTCTCGATGACCCTAAATCTCGCAACAGCCTTTCAATTGCTATGATGGCTGAGCTGAGCGCGGCCTTGGCCAATGCTGAAACCAATCATTCTATTTCAATTATTGTAATTGCTGCTGAGGGGCCGGCATTTTGCTCTGGCCATAACTTGAAAGAACTTACTGCTCGGCGCGGTGATGATGATTCAGGGGCTGATTATTTTGCTGAAGTTTTTGCGCGCTGCTCCGAACTTATGATGCAAATTCGCCAACATCGTTGTGCGGTGATTGCCGAGGTTTCTGGGTTGGCAAGTGCGGCTGGTTGCCAATTGGTCGCTTCGTGTGATTTAGCTTATGCCAGCACTAAAGCTGCATTCTGCACGCCTGGTGTTAATATTGGGCTATTCTGTTCCACACCTATGGTTGCCTTATCGCGCACAGTTTCGAGCAAGCACGCCATGGAAATGTTGCTAACGGGTGATGTGTTCAATGCTGAGTATGCTTATCGGATTGGCCTTGTGAATGCATTAGCAAACCCCGAAGAATTGACTTCTCTTGTGGCGAGCATCGCTGAGAAATTAAGTTCAAAATCGAGCACTGCAATTGGCTATGGCAAAAAACTTTTTCACGCACAGCAGGAACTATCGTTAGCTGACTCTTATAGAAAGAGTTCAGGCGTGATGGTTGCAAATATGCTGGATGTTGAATCATGTGAAGGCATCGGAGCGTTTTTAGAAAAGCGACATCCCAAATGGCGCGAGGGCCAAACATCATAAATCACGATTCCTATCCAGAGAGTTACACCACAGACATTCTTAAATCGGTGAAAGTTATTGCACTAGTTGGGGCCTCCGCAAATGTGGCACGGCCTTCTTATGAGGTTATGCAATTTTTGCTGCTCAAGGGTTTCGACGTGATTCCAGTTAATCCGGGTCTTGCTGGCAAAGAGCTTTTGGGCCAGCAAGTTTATGCTTCGCTTTCCGAAATTCCACGAGCATTCGATATGGTGGATATTTTTCGCAATTCCAAAGCTGTGGCTGGTGTTGTGGACGAGGCTTTGAGTCTTCGTGTAAAACCAAAAATCATTTGGATGCAGCTTGCGGTGCGCAATGATGTGGCGGCGGCCAAGGCAGAAGCGGCTGGATTGCAAGTGGTGATGAACCGCTGCCCGGCCATTGAACTTCGCCACTCCTGAGCGACGCAAAATCCAATCTCATGCATGATAAATGATTATTGGGAGGAACTGCTAAATGAATTCATCGATACTTATATATTCCAAAGACGCAATCTGGCTGCATTGGATCATCGCCGCTTTGAGATTAGACTGCAGCGGTGACGGTTTTCTTGTGAAGATTCCACACCGCGGCAGTAACCACCACCAAGGCTGTGGCTTGATGGGCAAGTGCAAAACTGAGCGGCACATGTAAAAGTAAAGTCAAAATGCCAAGGCAAGCTTGCGCAAAAACTGCGATGGCCACAAATATAGCGGACATCGAGAAAGTTCGCAGCGCGTGCCAAATGGCGACGAGCAGAACGATGTAAGCAAGAATGCGATGTGTGAACTGCACTGTTAATGCGTTTTCAAAAACATTTCGCCAAGCCGGGCGCATGATAAGCAAATCATTTGGAATCCACTTTCCCTCCATCAAAGGCCAAGTATTATAGCCCATGCCCGCATCTAGGCCCGCCACAAATCCACCCGCTGCAATTTGAATGAAAACAAGAACGAGAAGTGCCACGGCAAACCATGCATCAAATGTTTTCGGCAGTTTATGTTTATGACCAAGACTATTGATAATCCAAATCACCGCTGCAAAAAGCGCCACGGCTAAAGTTAAATGTGCAGCTAGACGATATTGGCTCACATCAACACGGTCCACCAATCCGGAGCTTACCATATACCAACCGAGTGCACCTTGGGCACCACCCAAAATGAAAAGCATTAAAAGCCTTGGCCACATGCGACGCTCGATGCGGCCTGTCATTTTAAAGGCCATGAACGGCACAAGAAACACAACGCCCAAAAAGCGACCTAAGAATCTGTGCGCCCATTCCCACCAATAAATAAATTGGAAGCCCGCCATATCCATGATGCTATTTTGTAATTTAAATTCGGATGATTGCTGATATTTCTGAAAAGCTAACTGCCAATCAGCAGTGTTCAGCGGCGGAATTGCGCCCAGTATTGGTTGCCATTCGGTGATTGATAATCCACTATCAGTTAACCTGGTGGCTCCACCCACAATCACCATTACAAAAATAAGAAGCGCAATGAGGATGAGCCACTTGCGCACCAAGGGTTTAGCGGTTTCAGCGCGGGTTTTGAGCTCTTGTTCCATGCCCGTGAATTAGAACTTGCAGTGTGCCATCGCAAGCGCCGCTTGGCCGCAGGTGCCTACACTGGCGATGCCTCCAAATTATAGCTATGAGGCACACCATGAAAATGCGAACGCGAAAACTCATCGGCACCATTGGCTCGGTCATTTATTTAGTAATCTATTGTTTGGTTGCCATGGCTGTGGGCGGGAGCTTGGTGGTTGGTTACGGCATTATTGCCGAGCTGCCATTTTATATTGTAGCTGGGCTGGGCTGGCTGCCCATAGAAATGTTGATCATTAAATGGATGTCGAAACCCGATAGCGTCTAATCAACATAGACCTTCTTTAGCCTATTGATGAAGTAACTAGGCACACCCGACATCATGGCCTCCACATAGCGCAGCTTGGGATAACGGC
>JAYUPT010000039.1:0-14264 GCA_043759965.1 Aestuariivirga sp.
ATCAAGGATTTAGCGCAGACCAAAGGCTTGCGCACCACTTTTGGCTCACCGATCTATAAAGATTTTGTGCCAGATGAGGATGATTTGCATGTGGCGCGCATTCGCGCTGCTGGTGCCATAATCATTGGCAAAACCAATGTGGCAGAATGGGGCTTTGGGTCGCAGACTTATAATCCGGTGTTCGGCCCCACACGCAATGCTTATGATCGCAGTTTAACGGCAGGTGGTTCCAGCGGCGGGGCGGCAGTGGCGCTGGCTTTGAACATGGTGCCGATCGCTGATGGCAGCGATATGGGGGGTTCGCTGCGCAATCCGGCAGCGTTTAATAATATCTATGGTTTCAGGCCGTCGCAGGGGCGCGTCCCCGCTTATCCATCATCCGATTTGTTTATGACGCAGATGGCAACCGAAGGGCCAATGGGACGCTGCGTTGATGATGTGGCTTTGCTTTTGTCCGTGCAGGCTGGATATGACGAGCGGGTGCCGCTTTCTCTTGAGGGCGATGGGCTGGAATTTGCGCCGCCAATTTCTCGAGCTGCCAAGGGATCACGCGTTGCGTGGTTGGGTGATTTAAGTGGGGCTTTGCCGATGGAGCCTGGGGTTTTGCAGCTTTGTGACGCTGGCCTTGCTTGCCTTACTAAAGCTGGTGCGCAGATTGAGGCGTTTGTTCCGCCGTTTGATTATGAACGGCTTTGGCAGGCCTTTAAAGTTTTGCGCCAGTTTAGTGCGGGGGCTGCGTTGATGGCACACTACGATAGCGCTGCTGAACGCGCCTTCCTCAAACCCGAAGCCATATGGGAGATTGAGCAATCACTGAAGCTTTCGTCGCATGATGTTTATGCCGCTTCGGTGGTGCGCAGCGAATGGTTTGCTTGCGTGATGAGGGTGTTTGAAAAGTTTGATTTTCTGGCCATGCCTTCCGCACAAGTTTTTCCCTTTGCTGTGGAACAGCACTGGCCACAGGAAATCAATGGTATTGCCATGGACACTTATCATCGCTGGATGCAAATTGTATCTTTAGGCACCATGTCTGGTTGCCCTATCATTAGTGTGCCGATTGGTTTTAGAGGCAATTGCGCGATGGGAATTCAACTGATGGGCAAACCACGACATGATCTTGCGGTTCTGCGTCTGGCACAGTCGTATGAATTGATCTGGACCTCAATTAGCCGCTTGTAAGACTGTCATATAAGAGTCATAAATGTTGGGGAAATAACCCTAGAGCCATTTCTATTGGCCAGTTATTGCATTGAGCGGCGGGCATTGTGCTTGCCGCACTATCGGAGGAGTGAAACTATGAAATCATCAAATACACATGAAACTCTGCGTGCTGCGCAAATGTCGCGTCGTAGCTTGTTGAAGTCGGCAGTGGCCATTGGCGCTGTTGGTTTTGCCAGCCCATTATATGTGAAAAACGCTTTCTCGTCTTCGGGTGAATTGAACTTCATCGGTTGGGCTGGTTATACAGCCTTTGCCGAAAAAGTATTTCCTGCATTTGAAAAAGCAACTGGCATTAAAGTGAAGTTCATCGAGCAGCCAGACAATGACGGCATTTTTGCTGCTGCAAAAATCGCTTCTACTGCTGGTGGCGTGGATATGCTTGAGCCAACAATTGATACTGTTGGTCAATATGCTTCTAACGATCTGGTTGCAGGCTGGGATGAAGCCAAGCTCGGAATGGGCAATTATCTGCCAGGTTTGGCCGATGGTAAAGCCGGCGAACGTTCGCGCAAAGAAGGCAAGTTGCTTTATGTGCCATCAAACTGGGGCACTGAAGCTCTGGTTTATAACAAGGAAAAAGCTGTTCTCGGCGATGCACCTAGCTTGGCTGCATTGTTCGACCCAGCAAATAAAGTGGTTGTACGTCCTCGTTCCGCCATCACAGCCATGGGCCGCCTTTTAGAAAAGCAAGGCAAATTGCCACGTCCTTGGTTGGATGGTTATTCCGACATGGCTGCAATGACCCAACTTTGGGATATTGCACTTGCTGAATGCGTAAAAGCAAAAGCTAATGTTGTGCAATTCTGGGCTGGTGAAAACGATGCGAACGCCGGCTTTGTTGCCAACGGTGCCACTGTTGGTCTGTGCTGGGATTCAACTGGCTATAACTTGCGCAATGATGGCTACGGCTATGCTGCCCCATCGGAAGGTGCATTTGCTTGGCATCAAGGTTTTGCATTGATGAAGAATGCTGTAAACGTTGATCAAGCGCATGAACTTGCTAAATGGGTTTCTGGCCCTGAAGGTGCTGCTGCTTGGGCAAGCGCCTTCTCAGCGAACTCCGTTGGCAAAGGTGCTGCTGCACTGATGGATCCAGCTGTGTCTGCTTATTATAACTCCGCCTTTGATGATGCCAAGTTGGCTGCTCTTTGGTGGTGGCCTGATCAATCTGCTGAATTCGTTGCCAAGCGCGGTGAATACTCAGATAAGTACAAGGCTTCATAATCTAACGAAGTTAAAAGCGCACCGGGTCTGAAAAGGCCCGGTGTGTTGCTTTATGCTGATGTGAGACTAAAGTGGTGAGAGCCATTGCATCATAAACGTCGCCTGTCAGAGTGACGAAGATGCCGAATAATGACCGAGGGGAAGGCAAAACTATGAGTGCTGCTATTGAGCTAGATGATGTCTGCTGTGATTTTGGCAAATTTCGTGCCGTCGATCATGTGAATGTGAGTATCCAGCCTGGCGAGTTCTTTTCGTTCCTCGGGCCATCGGGCTGTGGCAAGACCACGATCCTCCGCATGATCTCCGGCTTTATTGAACCCACTGAAGGTGCAATTCGCATTGGTGGCAAAGATATGAAGGGCCAGCGCGCCAACCAACGCCCAACCGCTTTGATATTTCAAAATCTCGCCCTGTTTCCATTGATGACGATCTGGGAGAACATTGCCTTCGGTTTAGAAGTTCGTGGCATTGATAAAGTTAAACGGCGCGCTCGTGCTGAAGAGCTTTTGGCGCTGGTTGATCTGCATGGGGCTGCCGATAAAATGGTGAGCCAGCTTTCTGGCGGCCAGAAACAACGTGTGGCCATAGCGCGTGCCTTGGCCGTTGAGCCATCAGTAATGCTGCTCGATGAGCCACTCTCTGCGCTTGATCTTAAACTGCGCCAACATATGCGGGCTGAACTTCGGGCCATTCAAAAACGCACTGGCGTTACTTTCATTTACATCACGCATGATCAGGGCGAGGCGCTTGCCATGTCAGACCGTGTTGGGGTGATGAGCCAAGGGAAGCTGCAACAGGTGGCCAACCCGCGCGATATTTACAATCGGCCAGCCAATGGCTTTGTTGCTTCGTTTGTGGGTGAAAACAACATCTTCGCTGGCAAAGTGAAAAATGCCAGTGCTGGCATGGCTGGTTTTGAAACACCTGTCGGTAGTTTTGAAGCCCGCTTTGTTGGCAAAAAATCTGATCCAGACTTGAAGCTTTATGTGCGCCCTGAACACACAGTTCTTTCTGCCAAAGCCAAGACTAAAAATTCAGTGCCGGTAACAATTGGTGATGTTTCGTTTGAAGGATCATTCATGGTGGTTTCGGCCACCAGCCAAAATGGCACGCTGCTCACCGCCGAGCTTCGCAATGATGGTTCGGCAACAGTTCCAGCGCTTGGCACAAAAATGCATATGTCGTTTGATGCTGCCAATGCTGCAATACTTCCTGATACCTCCAGCGTGGGGGCCTGAGCCATGCACCATCTTTTGCGGCGCTATGGCACTTCTCTAACGTGGCTGTGCATTGGATTGACCTTTTTCTGGTTGGCTATCTTGGTGGTGTTGCCCAATTTTACAATGTTGGAAAGTTCGTTCCGCCCTTATCTTGCTAAAGTTGATGAGGGCGGACCACTCGATTTTTATTCACTTGGCAACTACATGAAAGTGTTGGGTAATGAGGTAAATTTCTCGGTGTTTGGCTTTGTTTTCCAAGTGCCGGTTCGCCTCAAGGTGTTCTTTCTGACCATCGTTTATTCGGCTTTTGTCACGGTGATTACTTTCATCATGGCTTATCCCTTGGCTTATTATCTTGCTAAAATTGTTTCACCAAAATCTCTGCCCACATTATTCTTGTTGCTGTTTGTGCCGCTTTGGGTTTCAGAGATTTTGCGATCATTCGCGTGGTGGATTATCTTAGCCTTCAAAGGGCCGCTCAATGCGATATTGATCTCGCTGGGTATTATAGATGTTGAGATTCGCTGGATTGCTGGCTTCAGTCCGGTGGTTATTGGTCTGGTTTACACATATGTGCTGTTCATGGTGTTCCCACTTTATAATTCAATGCAATCATTGGATTCTAATCAGATTGAAGCAGCCGAAGATCTGGGCTCGCCGTGGTGGCGCACCCATTGGCGGGTGATTTTGCCTCACGCCAAACCCGGCATCGCGTCTGGTGCGGTGATGGTGTTCATGCTTTCTGCGGGTTCGTTGCTGGTGCCTTCATTGCTCGGCTCAACCACATCTGGCTGGTTCACGCAAACCATCCAAGGCATTATGCTTGATTCACAAGATTGGAACGCAGGTGCTGCCTTTGCATTCATGCTGCTGCTTGCTTGCACACTGTTTGTAAGTCTCGCTATGCGGGTGTTCGGCGTTAAACTTTCAGATATTGCGAAATAGGTGAAGCTATGAATAAAAATCGTAACTTCCTATTCCATCTCTATATGGCCCTGTTTTTGGTCTATCTCTTGGTGCCTTTGTTGGTTATGGGCGGCGCTGCATTTAATGCCAGCAAGTTGCCCACAATTTTCCCATGGAAAGGCTGGACTGATCAGTGGTTTATTGATCTGTGGAATGACAAGCGGATTTGGGGGGCTTTTCTCAACACTTTGCTGGTTGCCATTGCCGTGGCTGCAATAGCAGTTCCCATCGGAACAGCGGCAGCGATTCTGATTAATTCGATTTCTGGGCAGGTGCGCTCAGTGCTCTATGGTTTGATGGTGGCACCCATTTTGATCCCAGGTGTTGTGATCGGCATTTCAACATTGTTGTTCTGGAATCATTTGTCAGTGGGCTCCGGCTTGCATCTCTCAGTGTTGGGACAGGTGAGCTACATCGCTTCATTCGTTATGTTGCTGGTGTTGGCGCGGCTGCAAAGCTTTGACCCTAGTCTTGAAGAAGCAGCATTGGATTTGGGAGCTACCCACGCACAAGTGATGCGCCGCATTCTGCTGCCGCATCTTTATCCGGCTATTGGCGCAGGTGCTGCGATTTCATTTTTCCAATCGATTGAAAATTTCAACGTCACACTGTTCACGCGCGGTGGTGCGGATACGCTTACGGTTTATGTGTTTTCAAAAGTGCGCTCCGGCATTACGCCTACGATTAATGCGTTAGCCCTGCTGCTCATTCTGTTCACGCTAGGATTGGCGGTGTGGTACGAAATCAGCCGCCGCCGCAAGGAGCGCATTGAGCTAGCGCGCGAAGCTGAAGGGCTGCGGGCTGAGGAAGCGTCGGCGCATTAAAATGAGGAGCAGCTTTCGCTGCTCCCTTTTTGTTTAACCCATGGCTTGATCAAGGTCGGCAATAATATCACTCACATCTTCAATGCCGATTGAAAGCCGCACCACATTAGGCAAAGCTCCTGAGGATTTGAGTTGCTCTGGTGAAAGCTGACGGTGCGTGGTTGAGGCGGAATGGATAACGAGCGAACGTGTGTCGCCTAAATTGGCCACATGGCTGAACAATTTCAAACTATCCACAAATTTCACACATCCTTCATAGCCGCTTTTGAGTGCGAAGGTGAAAAGGGCGCCTGCACCCTTAGGGCAGATTTTGGCCACTCGGCTGTAGTATGGAGAAGATTTCAATCCGGCATAGGTTACAAACTCCACGCGCGGATCTTTCTCCAACCATTCTGCCACTTTGATGGCGTTTGCCACATGGCGTTCCATGCGCAGTGACAGTGTTTCAATGCCCATCAATGTGTAGTGAGCGCCTTGCGGGTTCATGGTCATGCCAAGATCGCGCAGGCCAATGGCGATGGAATGGAAAGTGAAGGCCATGCCGCCCAAGGTTGGGTAAAACACCATGCCATGATAAGCGGGTTCTGGTTCTGAGAGCGACGGGAACTTACCAGATTTGGCCCAATCAAATTTTCCTGAATCGACCACACAACCGCCCGTCACAGTACCATTGCCAGTGAGATATTTCGTGGTGGAATGCACCACCAAGGTTGCGCCATGCTCAAATGGCTTGCACAGATAAGGTGTGGCCGAGGTGTTATCAACGATCAGCGGAATTTGCGCGGCATCTGAAATTTTTGAGATGGCATCAAGGTCTGTGATGTAGCCGCCGGGATTAGCGATAGATTCACAAAACACAGCACGGGTGTTATCATCAATAGCTGCCTTCACGGCATCGAGATCATCAAAGTCTACAAACTTGGCAGACCAGCCAAAGCGCTTAATGGTCTGACTGAATTGCGTTATTGTGCCACCATAAAGGCGCGTAGAGGCCACCACGTTTTTGCCCGGCCCCATGAGCGGAAACAGCGCCATGATTTGTGCGGCATGGCCAGAAGAACAGCAGATGGCACCCGTTCCACCTTCAAGTGCACAAATGCGATTGGCAAGTGCAGAAACTGTGGGGTTGGTGAGACGCGAATAGATATATCCAATTTCTTGAAGGTTAAATAATTTGGCTGCGTGATCGCTATCACGGAATACATAAGCCGTGGTTTGATAGATCGGAACCTGACGCGCACCCGTTGCATTGTCTGGTGCAGTGCCTGCATGAATTTGAAGTGTATCAAAACCAAGTTTGCGTTCAGTGGCCATAAGTTGTTCTCCCTTTGAATTGTGAAAGCTTAGGAGAAGATGTGCGCAGCGGCAAACTTAAACTGGATGCGTAATAATAAGGTTCGGCAAACCGATAGGAATGATGCCATGATCCCTCGCCAATTGACCAAAGCCTTCGGTTTCAATCAGATCTTTATAGGGCAAATCCGGGAAACGGATGCCAGCGCGATGAACATCTGCATGCACAAGAAGCATTGTGCCGCCAACGCCGTGGAGGGGGGTTCTTTGTCGATAGCGCACATCCCCTAAATGAATCCGCCGATCTGACGAGCTTGGTGGCTGAAAAATTCCACCGATGACATGCTTATAATAAAATGAATCCCACATATCGTAAACTTTGATGAAGCTATTCAGATCAAAGGTTTTGTTGCTGCCATCGTCGTGTAAACAATGCGGAACTATAATTTTTTCTCGTTCAGCCAAAAGTTGGTGAAGCACCGAAGGTGGATAAGAGTTTACGTCAACATCAATCCACCACGCCCATACAGTTTCTGGCGTTATGGCCATATCGATGAGATGGTTGCGCACGATTGCTAATCCGCCTCTTCTTTCTCGTTGAAGTTTGGGGAGTGAACGGTTTGCGCGTGTGAATTTTGTTTTGGTTGATTTGTGAATGATTTTTATGCTGCCAAATTTGAACTCATTTTTAGAAGCAATTTTTGTGAGGGTTTCAGTGGTTCTATCAGTGCTGTCGCCTTCACAGAATGTTATGTGAAGTTGTGACTTTGGCCATTCGAGGGCACCAAGCAAGGCAATGCAATTTTCAATGAAGAGCTCGCCATCTCGAACAGGGATGAGAACAGCGATTATTCCTTTTTGAGTAGGTGGTGGAAGTGTGGTGTTTAAAACAGTTCTATTGACCTCTGGCTTAAATTGCTTGCCCTTTGTTGCCTCATAAAGGCAGGACCTGATAAATGCTTTGGCTTTTTTGATCAAAGGGAATTTAAATTTCTTGCGCCCAGCTTGTTTTTTATACCAACTGCCAACCCAGTGGTGAATCGACAGGTCGAAGTTTGAATAGTCGCCCGATCTTTCTTCAAAGAGAGGTTTTCCAAAAACATCTTTCCCGCAAAATAGGTGTGCTGAATTTAGTGAAAATGCATCTGCGTCGTGGTGTTTTTGCATTGTGGCAGATAAAATAATGGGGCCAGTGCTGTCCAAAACCATAGGAGAAAAGCGATTTTTAATCATGTTGCTGAGCAGTTCAAGCCAGAACGGATGGTGCGCAGGGCTAACCATCGTGCCGTTGAAAAGCAATCTATCTAAACTGCGCGAGGTGAGATAATTTCTGGAGTGCGCATTTGGTTCATCGCAGAAAACCAGGCGTGTTTCTTCAGCAAATATATTGAGTGAGATTAGGCACTCAGTATCTATATCAGTATATACGCCGCCGAAATGATGCAGCAGTAAATAACGTGCGGCATCGGCTCTTTGAACACCCAATGGATAATTGCGGAAAATCTTTAAAAAATCGGGGTATTGCTCTGCAATGAATTCATCAAGCTCTGCATCAGACCATAGAATGTGTTTCCAGTCTGGATGCAGTGTTTTCCATGATTGTACATAGGCTTTGCAGTGTTCAGGAAGATCATGGGTTTTCCAAGTTTGGTGGATAATTCTTGGAATCATGTTCAACCCTTTTAATTTTTGTGCTAAAAAACACTATCATTATGCATAGATGATGCAAGCAAGCGTGATCAGATTTGAGACGGTTGATTGTCGCAGAAGTAGTTTGAAAACATGTGGCGCTATTTTTATTTCTGTCTGAATCTGTTGTGGCGTCCAAAAGGCCCTAACATTATTGTGCCATCGAAATTTGGCCCAATGATTATCAATATCAATGATCAACATATTGGCCGTTCAATTCGGGTGCATGGAGCTTGGGCGTTTTCTGAAATTATCCTCTTGCGCGTTTTGGCCGAGCATTTAATTGCGCGTCATTCCTCAATCATTTTTTATGATGTGGGCGCAAATATCGGCACTCACACACTTGCGATGGCAACGGCATTTGGAGAAAAAATTAGGGTGCGGGCATTTGAGCCGCAACAAGCTATTTTTCAAATGTTGTGTGGAACATTGGCGATCAACAATATCACTGAGGTCGATTGTCACTGTGCTTTGGTAAGTTCACAGAATGCAAATGTGTTTAAGGCGCAAATGCCAGATTATCAAGTCGCTAATAATTTCGGTGGACTTGAATTTTCTCCGATTAAAAATTCAGACAATCATGATTTGCGCAAGACCGACAGTATAGTGGGTGTTCCCACTGTCACGCTTGATAGTTTTGACGAGCCAGTGCATCTTATCAAAATTGATGTTGAAGGCATGGAAGATAGTGTGCTGCGCGGCGCAGAAACCACAATCACCAAATGTCGTCCCATTTGTCTTTTGGAAATAAACAAAACCGATTCTAACTTTGTTTTAAAATATTTTGAACAGCTCAATTACAAGATATTTGCAAACAGCGACACCATCGTAGCGGCACCCAAAGAAGACGAAGAGATAATAAGTCTCATCGCAAAGAAACCTCACGAAGTTGGCTGGGGGACTAGGATTCGAACCTAGACAATCAGAGTCAGAGTCTGAGGGCCTACCGTTAGCCGATCCCCCAATTGGGAATGCTCAATCTGATAGCCGTGGTCGATAAAGCTTGCAAGCTTTAGGTTCTGAACTGTTTGATCAGGCTGGCGAGGCTGGGTTGGGCGGGTTGACCATCTGTTGGAGCAGGCGCTTGAGGAGCCATGCGGCTGAAGCCTGAGGGAGCAAGGGCAGCTGGCTGATGTGCGGCATAGCTTGGTTGGCCCGACTGCACCATTGGATCGCGGCGTAAAGATGGGCGAGCTTGCACTTGTGGGTTCAGCGGATCTGGTTTTGCAATAGAAGCAGCGGTAGTTATCTGAGTATGGGGCCCTTCAGCGGCTGGCATGGCGCCATCAATCGAATAGTTTGAGCTATCAGGATTATATGTTTGAGCGCGCCAACGGCTGACAACTTCATGCAGGAAGGTGTCATCCGGCAAATCCTTCGACCAATTTTTGGTGAAGGACGCTGTGTTGCTGCGCGGTAATTCATTGGCAGGCAGCAGATCAAACTTGATACGCGTGGGCAGAGCCACACCTTCACCAAAGGTGATGGCTTCGCCGGCACCCATGGTGGGCATAAATTCGAGAAGAGATGCAGCCGCATCGGAAATGCCAGCACGCAGAATTTCTTGGTCGCGCTCATTGGTGAGGCGGAGTGAGAAAATGGTGTTGCACTGAGATAGAATTGTGGGGTCCAGCTCGGCTGGGCGTTGGGTTACAATGCCAAGCGACACGCCATATTTGCGGCCTTCCTTGGCAATGCGCGAAATGGCGCGCTTGGTGGGCTCGAAGCCGGAGGTTTTATCGTTAGGCACATATCGGTGGGCTTCTTCGCAAATGAAGGTGATGGGAATTTTGCCACCGCTCCACACGCCAAAATCAAAGGCGAGGCGGGCCAGAACGGATACAACCACGTTAATGATTTCAGATGGCAAGCCACCAAGTTCAAGAATGGCGATTGGTTTGCCATTCACCGGAATGCGGAACAGTTTGGCCAGAACGGCCGCCATATTATCTTGCACGGTGAGAGAGCCAAACATGAAGGCATAGCGCGGATCACGAGAGATTGCTTCAATACGGGCTTTGATGCGCTTATAGGGCGCAAGTTCGCCGCGCAGTTCTAACTTACCGATATATTCTTCAAGAACGCCAGTGAGATCAGAGGTGCGATATGGAATTGGCGTATCAACACCGATATTGTTTTCAACCAGAGTATCGCGGTTCCTTGCCACCACGCCTGCCTTGTCGCGGCGTTGGTTTCCCATATAGCGGGCTTTGGCGATAGGGATGATTTCACGCAGCACTTCCACGTCAGCTTCACGGTTGGCTTGCTGGCCCACGAGAATTTCAACAGCTTCATCAAAATTCAAAAGCCAGAATGGCAGGGCCATATTATCTGGCGTGATAATTTCAGACATGCCTTTAAAACTTTGGGCATATTCGCGGTGCACATCGAGAAGCAGAATATGGGCTTGTGGATTTTTTTCGAGAATGCGGCGCAGGATGAGAGCAACCGTGCACGATTTGCCCGTGCCAGTGGTTCCCAGAATGGCAAAATGTTTGCCCAGCATTTCATCAATTTTGATCATGGCCGGAATTGAAGGATCTTGCTGAATGTGGCCCACGCGCACTGCGGTTTCAGCATCGCAAGCATAAGCCATGGCCAGTTCGGTGCGGCTGGCGCGGAACACCACATCACCCAAGGATGGGTAGTTTGATACGCCACGGCGGAACGATGTGGGCAGGCCATCTTTGCCCTTTGGCAATTCGCCGATGAATTCCACTTCAACAATGCGCAATTCTTTTTCAGTGGAAGAATGGGTGGGCATGGGTGAACTGAGAGCGGAAATGAGCGCAAGCGTTATTGTGGTGGCGCCTTCCACTTTCATCAGGGTGCCAATTTCAGCGCCGCGATGGTTTTCATCAAAGAAGCCATCAACAGCATCGAGAAGAATAATTGCATGTGCGCCAGTCACGGCCACAATGCGGCCCATGCGTTCGGCTTCTTCTGCCAAAAGAGTGGGGCGAAGTTCACCTGAAGAACTGGCATATGCGGTCATCGTCATTGTTTCAGGTGGCCTTTATTGATGCGTTGAAAGTGGGTTAGCAACAGGCTGTTGCAGATTAAGTGACGTGGCCAGCGGAATGAGAATGCTCACGCGGGTGCCAACACCTTTGGTGGAATGGATTTGCAAATCGCCGCCATGCAGCCTTGCCAATGCAAAGGCAATTGGCAAGCCGAGGCCGGTGCCCTCATGGCGCTTGCTGAAGCCGGATTCAACTTGGCCAAAGGGGCTCATGGCGGTATCAATTTCAGGGGCTGACATGCCGGGGCCAGTGTCGGTTACGCTGATGGTCAAGAAATCTGGAGTTTTAACACTGGCATCGACGCGAACACGGCCCCATTCAGGCGTGAATTTAACGGCGTTGCTGAGAAGATTGATCAGGATTTGTTTTAATCGCAAAGGATCAGCCAGAATGAGTGGCACACGCTCCGTGGTGTGGGATTCAACTGTGATGTTCTTTTCTTTGGCCTTGGCATCGGTGATGAGAAGGCATTGATCGAGCACGGTTGACAAGCCCACGGGCTCCAAATCAACGCTCAATTTGCCAGCCTGAATTTTGGAAACATCAAGAATTCCGTTGATCAGGGCCAGTAAGTGCTCTGCGGCTTGTTGGATATATTGCGAATATTGCACCACTTTTTCGGGGTTTGTGACGGTTTTGGTGGCCAACATATCGGAAAAGCCAATGATGGCGTTCAAGGGTGTTCGCAGTTCATGGCTCATATTGGCGATGAACTCGGATTTGGCTTTGGAAGCCAATTCAGCATCTACTTTTGAAGCTTCAAGGGCAATGGAATGCTTTTGTTGGCGCACGCCATGGCCAAAATGCTCGCCGTAATCAGCGATCAATGACCCTTGCCGAAACCATGATTTTCCAAATGTACGCATTTAAACTCGCCCTAATGGTGAACGTTAACGGTCAGAACCTCAATTCTAGGTTAACATTTTGGAGCAGAGTTTTGCTTTACGGGCTGCGCGAACCTGTTAGACTGGCCCTAACGCAATGTTTAAGTGCAGTGGCTGGTTCCAGTTTTTGAGCTGTTGAGCCAACGCTGTTCAAAGGAATTAAAGTGGACGCGACCAATGACGGGGCAGGGCCCCGCAAAGGACGTGCGCATAAGGGTGGATATGGGCAACGCAGAAATGTTTCGGCGAGTTCCAATATCGCACCTTATGGCGCGCTGGATTTGGGCACCAATAATTGCCGCCTATTGATTGCTCGGCCAGCGAATGAAGGCTTGGCGGTAGTGGATGCTTTTTCCCGCATTGTGCGCTTGGGTGAGGGCCTTGGCAGCAACGGCCATTTGAGCGAAGCTGCCATGAACCGCACCATTGAAGCTTTGCGTGTGTGCTCCAATAAATTGATCTGGCATAAAGTGGGTGCGCGGCGGCTAATTGCCACGGAAGCCTGCAGGTTAGCAGCCAATGGCCCGGCTTTCATTTCGCGTGTGGCAGAGGAAATTGGCTTAGAGCTTGAAATCATCGATCGTGAAACTGAAGCGCGGCTTGCAGCATCGGGTGCTGAGCCACTGATTTCCCACGATGCTGAGAGCGCAATAATTTTTGATATTGGCGGTGGTTCAACCGAAGTGATGTGGATGCAACGCGGGGCAATAGGTTTTGAACTTATGGCTTGGACATCACTTGCGGCAGGTGTTGTTACACTGTCTGAAAAATTTGATGGTGGCAAAGATGTTTCACCTGAAATTTTTGCTGAGATGCGTGACCATGTTAAACACCTGCTGCACCCCTTTGTTGCTGATGTTGCAGCCAAAGTTGGAGCCAGTGCCGTGCCTAGCCATTTGTTAGGCACGTCAGGCACAGTTACAACAATTGCTGGTGTGCATTTGGGTTTGCGGCACTATGATCGCTCTAAGGTGGATGGTTGCTGGCTTGCCAATGAAGAGGCGGGCAGAGTTACGGCACGGTTACTTGCGATGAGTTATGAAGAGCGCACACAAAATGGCTGCATTGGCCGCGAACGGGCAGATTTGGTTTTGGCGGGCTGTGCTATACTCGAAGAAATTCGGATTGCCTTTCCAGCGCCGCGCATTCGCGTGGCCGACCGTGGGCTTCGCGAGGGAATTTTAATTCAGATGATGATGGCCGATGGCCTGATGGGGAGACAGCAATGAGCAGACCCGGCAGCGGATCAAAGCCCAGCGGCAACAGCCTTAAAGTGCGGGTGAAGACGAGTAAAAGCAAAACAGTCAGCCAAAAAATCTGGCTGGAGCGGCAATTGAATGACCCCTATGTGCAGGAAGCAAAGAAGCTGGGCTATCGCTCACGCTCAGCTTTTAAGCTGATTGAAATTGACGATAAATATGAAATCTTGAAGCCAGGATACCGCGTGGTGGATTTGGGTGCGGCCCCTGGTGGCTGGTGCCAAGTGGCATCGAAGCGGGTAAAATCTGAAGAGGGCAAAGGCAAGGTTGTGGCCATTGATATGCACTCAATGGATCCCATGCCTGGCGTTATCATTTTCAAAAAAGATTTCTATGATGAGGATGCTCCGAAAGTATTGATTGATGCTTTGGGTGGTGAGCAAGCGGATTGTGTGCTGTCTGACATGGCGACCCATGCGACGGGCCATAAACAGACGGACCATATTAACATCATTGCTTTGGTAGAGACCGGATATGTTTTTGCAAAATCGATTTTAAAACCGGGTGGCACTTATCTCGCCAAGGTTCTGCGCGGCGGCACCGAAGGCGCGTTGTTAAACAGTCTGAAAAAAGACTTCCGCACTGTGCGCCATGTGAAACCGATGTCGAGCCGCGATGATTCAGCCGAGCTGTTTATGCTGGCAACGGGGTTTCGGGGGTA
>JAYUPT010000040.1:0-14263 GCA_043759965.1 Aestuariivirga sp.
GGTTCGTGAAATGTTGAGTTGGTGAGCAATCAACTTCTCATCAATAACTTCACCCGGCTTAATTGAACCTGACAAAATCAGATCGCGAACCAAATCATAGATTTGATCGCGCAAGGGCTGTTTGCGGTGTAGTTTAATTACTGTCAGATTTATCGTCACTCCTGTCATACTAATATAACAGTTGTAGACAGCCAATAGAAATTCAGCATAGAGTGGAAAAAAGAAGAGATACAAACGGGAGTTTGGTATGGCCGCGCATAATTTTCCTAAATTGCACAATGCGATGTGGCCGGGTTTGGTTGGCAAGGGCAGCGACTCAGAGCCTGGGTTGGAGCTTGATGTTCTGATCGATTTGACAGCCAAGGCCGAGGTGAGTGGCGTTAAATTTGATGGAATAGATATTTTTCATGTTGCGCCGCACACCAATATAGATTTCACCGATGATGAGGTGAAACGCCTTGCTGAAAAGGTGCAGCGCAAGAATTTGAACATTGGATCTATCGTTGCTCCAGTGTGGCCGCCGGTGGGCGGTGGCTCGGCCATGGGGTCGATTGCTGATCGAAAGAAGTTTGTTGAGAATGTAAAAAAATCTTGCAAGCTTGGTGCGCGCCTACGCGAGTTGGGCGTACGTCCTTATGGTTTGGTTCGCATCGATTCTGCCTCTGGTCCTTCCGATTGGGCAAAAGACCCGGTGGGCAACACCAAGAAAATCGCCAAGACATTTAGAGAAGCGTGCAGTGTTGCCGTAGATTTCGGTGAACGCTTGGCCGCTGAAGGTGAAATATGCTGGGGTGGCATGCATTCCTGGAAAGATATGATCAACACGTTGGAGGAAACTGACCGCCCGCAAACCATTGGCTTCCAAGCGGATATGGCCCACACACTGCTTTACACAATGGGATATAACGCGCCAAAATCTCGTTTGTTGCCCGCCAAATTTGATTGGAAAAGCAAAAAGATTCTAGACGAAGCGTTAAAAAAAATGACAGCAGCACTTCGCCCATGGACCATTGATTTTCATGTGGCGCAAAACGATGGCACTGTGAAAGGCCTTGGCTATCACGACAAAACCGGGCGGCACTGCATGGTGACCGACCCTAATGGCAAACTGGATATTCCAAAACACGCAGGCATGTGGCTGCGCGATGCCAACGGCGATTTGACCAAGGCCTTCAAGCATATTTGTTGGGACGGCTGCATGTTCCCTAATGATGTGATGCTGCAACAAAAAACTTGGAACGACATTCTCGCCACAATGATCAAAGTGCGCGACAAGCATGGGTGGACCGCATAGTGGTCAAGCGTAAACTCAACGTTGGCTTGGTCGGGTATGGCTTTATGGGGCGCACCCACAGCAATGCTTTCAAACAGGTAAGTCAATTTTTTGACCTGCCACTTCAACCTGTTTTGAAAGCAATTTGCGCCCGCAACGCAGAAAAAGCTGCGAGCTTTGCTGAACAATGGGGTTATGAATCAAGCGAGACTGACTGGCGCAAGTTAATCGCGCGCGATGATATTGATATAATCGATATTGCCAGCCCGAATGACACGCATATGGAAATTGCCATTGCCGCTGCTGAGGCCGGCAAGATTGTGATGTGCGAAAAACCATTGGGCCGCAATGCAGCGGAATCCGCAAAGATGGTTGCCGCTGTTGAAAAAACCAAAGTGGCAAATATGGTCTGGTATAATTATCGCCGCATTCCGGCCGTAACACTTGCCAAGCAATTGATTGACGAAGGCAAGCTTGGCCGCATCTTTCATTATCGCGCAAAATTTTTGCAGGATTGGACCATCTCCGCCGATCTGCCCCAGGGCGGGCAGGGCCTTTGGAGGCTTGATGCCAGTGTGGCAGGCAGCGGTGTGACCGGCGATCTTCTCGCGCACTGTATTGATACCGCATTGTGGCTCAATGGCTCCATTGAAAAAGTATCAGGTATGACCGAAACTTTTATCAAAGAACGTCATCACACCATTACAGGCAAAACAGAAAAAGTGGGCATTGATGATGCGAGTTTATTTTTGGCACGCTTTGCCAATGGGTCTCTCGCTAGCTTTGAAGCCACACGTTATGCGCGGGGACATAAGGCTCTCTATACTTTTGAGATTAACGGCGAAAATGGTTCAATCGCTTGGGATTTGCATGATCTCCACCGTTTACAATATTTTGATTACCGCGACGAAGGCCGCGTGCGTGGCTGGCATTCTTTGCACATCACAGATGGCGACCACCCGTACATGAGCAAGTGGTGGGTGCCCGGGTTGCAAATTGGCTACGAGCATTCATTCATCCATCAAGTTGCTGATTTTCTTGAAGGGCTTGGCAATGGCAAACCTGCGGCCCCCACATTTAGGGATGCTCTTGCAACAGATTTTGTAACAGACGCTGTATTGAAATCAGCGCGCACTGGCCAGTGGGAGAAGGCAACGGCTTGAACACTGCACCGCATATTGGCGTCAAAAAAACACACACAGGAAATAAGCATCTTGGCAACTGAAAATATAGCGTTACGTTTGTCTGGTTTGTCAAAGTCTTATGGCTCGGTGCGAGCGATTGACAAGCTTTCGTTTAATGTTGCTGAAGGGCGCTTCTTTGTGTTGTTTGGACCAAGTTCTGTTGGCAAAACCACAGCACTTCGCACCATTGCTGGTTTGGTAAAACCGGATTCTGGCCAGCTCCATATCTCTAACCGCGATGTTACCAATGAACCCATCACCGGGCGTGGCGTTTCAATGGTGTTCCAATCTTTTGCGCTTTATCCACATCTCACAGTTTATGAAAATTTTGCCTATCCTTTACGCGAAGAAAAATTGGGTCGTGAAGAAATTGACACGCGCGTGAAGGAAACAGCAGCGATGCTGAAACTTTCACATCGTTTGGAGCGTAAACCCAGCACACTTTCAGGTGGTGAACAGCAGCGCGTAGCCTTGGGTCGCTCACTAATTCGGCGTCCAAAAATTCTGCTTCTTGATGAACCGCTCACAAATTTAGATGCCAAGCTGCGCCATGATATGCGCGCCGAACTCAAGCGCCTGCACCGGCAATTTGGCATGACTATCGTCTATGCCACTCCAGATGAGCTTGAAGCATTGTCGATGGGCGAAGAAATCGCAGTGATGCGCGATGGCACCATTGTTCAACAAGGAACCCCCGATCAACTTTACGAAAATCCTTTAAACACCTATGTGGCTGGAAAAATTGGTTCACCACATATGAATATGATCAAGGCCACAGCTGGCAAGGGTGATTTCAGCTCTTCGTTGGGCAACATCGCACCGAAGACAAAATTGAAATCGGTGCAATTGGGTGAAGCTGCCCTGCTTGGAATTCGCCCCAGCGATATTCGCTTTGCTGAAAAAGGCGAGCCTGCGCTGAAATCAAAAATAACGTTGCTGGAGCCTTTGGGCGATGTGACCGTTGTTTCCGTGGAAACAGCTGGCGAAGCACTGCGTATGCTGGTGCCAGAGAGCAAAGCCACATCCATACGTCTCGGGCAGCCAGCATCGATATACATAGACCCCAAGAAATTTCACATCTTCCGTGCCTCAAATGGTCAGGTTTTCACATGAGCAGTGAGTGCGAGAAGTCTATGCCGTTCATAACAGGAGGAAACCTAAATGAGTTCTATGTCTAAAATGAAAAGCATTGTTGCAGGTGTTGCATTTGCAGCAGCTATGACAGTGGGTGGTGCGATTAACGCATTTGCCGAAGAAGTTACTTTGACGATGGCGGTGCCTGATTGGCCACCGACACGCATTATGAAAAAAATGTTCGATGAGCAATATAAGTCGAAGACTGGTAACACTGTGAAGCTGGAAGTGGACTTCATTCCATGGCCAGATTTCTACACGCGTGTTAATGCCTCGCTTACATCGGGCGAACAAAAATACAACTTTGCTGTTTCAGATTCGCAGTGGTTGGGTGCCTTCGTTGAAGGTGGCTACTTCCGCAAGGTCAATGATCTGATCGATGCTGATCCTGAATTGCAAAAGACTATGGCTGATATGCATCCAGCTCCGCTGAATGCCTATTCAACCTATCCAAATTCCACACCAAACTATTATGGCTTCCCACAATTCCCAGACGTTCTTGTGAACTTCGCTCGCAAAGATATCATCTGCAACGACGATGAGCAAAAGAACTTCATGGCAAAATACAGCAAGAAACTTGCCTGCACAGGCGAAGAACTTGATGCAATGACGTGGGACGACTTCAAGAATGTTGGCGAATTCTTCCAACGCAAGAAGGGCGACATGCTTGCCGGAAAGCCTGCTGATGATGATTTCTACGGCATCGCGTTCCAAGCTGGCAAAGGCTATGATTTCTCATCAATGCAGATCAATGGCTTCATTTGGCAAGCTGGTGGTGGCACATGGGATGAAACCAAGCAACCCGGCGGCCAAGCTGAAGGAATTGTGAATTCGCCTGCAGCAGTCGGTGCTCTCGAAAAATATCTGAGTTACATTCAGTATATGCCACCTGTTGCCAAAACCGGCACCATGGACATTTTCAAATCGGACGAATTGTTCCGTGAAGGAAAAGTGGCCATGAACATTGACTGGATTGGTTTGGGTGAAGCATCGCTTGATCCCAAAACCTCGAAGGTCTCTGATAAACTTGTGTTTGGCCAAATGCCAGGCACCATGGGTGCTGATGGCAAGATGATCCGTTGGTCAAACATCGGTGGTCAGCCTTTCGTGCTTACAACTTGGACAACGCCAACTCAACTGACCGAAGCCATGGGCTTTGTGAAGTGGTGGTTGTCGTCTGACATTCAGCATCAGTTTGCTGCATCTGGTGGTCAATCGGCTATGAAGTCCGTATTCTCGGATCCAAAATATGTAACTTACCGTCCATGGAACCGCGCTTGGGCCGCATCGCTCGATTGGCAAAAAGACGTGTGGCATGTTCCACAATTCTTTGAATTGCTCACCCAGCAGCAAGATCAGTTTGACCTTGCGATTACTGGCAAGCAAGATGCCAAAACCACTTTGGACAATGTTGCAAAGTTTCAACAAAATCTGCTTACTGAAGCTGGCTTGATTAAGTAATCAAGTTAGTTGTCCACTCAACACTCGCGCGCGAGGTTAACCCCTCGCGCGTTCCAATCTCAAATCAGTAAGGCCAAGCTTCCCATGAATTCAACTCTCCCAGTGTCAATAAAACCCAGTTTGACAACTGTGTCGGCAGACAACTGGAAACTTACAATTCTTGCCGGTCTTGTCGTTGCAATTTTAGCTATGTTTGCTCTACCTGCAGCGATTTCGTTCTGGATTGTGGGTGCTATGGTGGCAATGGTTGCGGCATCCTTTGTGGTGAATGCTTATCGCAAACATTATTATGGTGGCTTGTTGGTATCACCGGCCATTGCTGTTTTATTTGTAATGAATATATTTCCTTTGATGTGGTCCTTGGGGCTTTCATTCTTTGCTTATCAAAGCAATCAACAAACCATTCGCTTTGTGGGCCTTAACAATTACATCAAAGTTTTGACCGACAGTTTAAAGGCACCGGAAAACTGGGCGAACCTTACCAACACAGCACTGTTTGTGGTGCTTACAGTTACGGCACAAATGATCATCGGATTTCTTCTGGCTTTGCTGTTTGCCAAGCAATTTCCGTTACGCAAGTATTTGCTCATTTTGGTGCTTACCCCGATGATGCTTTCAGTGGTGGCTGCAGGCGTGTTCTTTTCATATTATTATGATCCAACATTTGGCTTGCTCAGTTATTTCATCCGCCTTTTCACTGATCAACAATTCATTTTGATGGATAACAAAGCAGGTGCGGTTGCTGGCATTGTGTTTGCAGATGCGTGGATGTGGTCGCCGTTCGTTATGCTGCTGGTTTTGGCTGGCTTGGTTTCTGTTCCGAAATATCTCTATGAAGCTGCAGCTATTGACCGGGTGTTTGGTTGGCGGCGCTTTTGGAGCATCACATTTCCCTATATTCGTAGCTTGCTCATGTTGGCTTTGCTGTTTCGCACAATTGAAGCATTTAAATTAGCTGATCTTGTCATTTTGCTCACTAAGGGTGGCAATGACACGATGACTATTTCTTATCACCTCATTCGCATTGCCAATGAACAAAACAAGACGAGCGAAGGGGCGGCGATTTCTTACATCATGCTTTTCATCGTTATCGTGCTTACCAATCTTTACCTCTACATTGCAAATCGTCGTTCGGAGACTCCATAATTATGGCCGCATCTAAAACTATTATGGAGAGACTTGGTTTTCGCAAAGCTTCCGGCGTGAGTGAAGCGGGGTGGGGGCAGACGCTTTTTGTTGGCATCATCAGTTTGATTTATTTCTTGCCAGTGCTGCTCATCATCATCACCAGTTTCAAATTGCAAACAGAAGCTTTGGCCATTCCACCAAAGTTTTTTCCAAGCACGCTGTTTGGTTTAATCCCTGAAAATCTGACCTTCACACCCACATTTGAGAATTATACATCCGTATTTTCGCGGGCCATGACATCTGGTGGTGCTGTGGAAAGCACAGGTTTCGCTAAGTATTTTTTCAATTCAATTATGATAGCGACAGTTTCAGTGTTATTGGCTTTGGTAATTGGCACATTGGCCGCCTTTGGTTTTTCGCGCTATCCACTGAAGGGCAATGATACTTATTTATTTATTATACTCACCACCCGCATGTTACCTGCTATTGTGGTGATCATTCCAATTATTCTGATGTTTCGGGTCACGGGTCTTTCCGGTTCTTACATCGGTATCATTATGCTCTACACCGCATTCAATCTGCCCTTCACCATTTGGATGATGAAAAGCTTCTTTGATGAACTTTCACTTGATGTGGAAGATGCAGCTCGCATTGATGGTTCTTCTGATATCAAAGTGTTTTTCAAAATCTGCTTGCCTCAGGTGTTGGCTGGACTTGCCGCTACATTCGTGTTCGGCATTATTCTCACTTGGAATGAGTTCCTCTTCGCATTGTTGCTCACTGGTATTGATACGCGAACAGTTCCAGTGGCGATGAGCCAAGCTGTTGCGGGTGGCGGCATCGGCGTGTTGTGGGGGCTTCTTGCTGCGATTGAAACTCTGTTCCTGATCCCAGTATTTTTAGTCACATTCTTCCTGCAAGACCACTTGCTGCGTGGTGTTACTTTCGGAACGGTAAAACGCTGATATGTCCACGATTGAAATTCAAAAAGTAACAAAAGCCTTCGGTGAATTTGTTGCCGTGCGTGATGCCGATTTGTCAGTTAAGGCCGGCGAAGTAGTGTGCCTGCTTGGCCCATCTGGTTGTGGCAAAACCACCACCTTGCGAATGATAGCTGGGCTTGAACGCATAACATCTGGCAATGTGATTATTGGTGGCCGCAACATGAATGAGCTGCCACCCGAAAAGCGCGACATTGCCATGGTGTTCCAGTTCTACGCGCTATATCCTGCTCTCACAGTTGGCGAAAACATTGCAATGCCCTTGCACTATGAAAAGCTGAGCGCAGCAGATCGTGAAGCTCGTGTTAAAAAAGTTGCTGATATTTTGCATTTGCAAGATGTGTTGCACAGACTGCCTGGCCAAGTTTCGGAAGGTGAAAAACAGCGCATCGCTGTTGCGCGTGCCATTGTGCGCGATCCGAATTGTTTTTTGTTTGATGAACCTTTGTCGAGGCTTGATGTGGAGCTGCGTCACTCTATGCGCGGTCAAATCAAGCAGGTGCTTTCTAATCTATCGAAGGCCACTGTGATTGTAACCCATGATCAACTTGAAGCTCTTACAATGGCAGATCGTATTGCCATTATGCGCGAAGGGTTGATTGAACAAGTTGGCACCCCGCATGAAGTTTTTGCCAAACCAGACAATGTGTTTGTGGCGAGTTTTATTGGAACGCCGCAAATGAATTTGGTTGATGCGGAGCTTAAATCATATGCCAATGGCAAGGCTGATATTGTGATTGATGGTGAGAGGCTTTCAATTGCTGCTAACCCCGCCGTTGATAAACTTTATGCTGGGAAAGTTTCAATTGGCATTCGTCCCCGCGCTTTTAACCCGGTATCAAAAGCATCACGCGAAACAATTTCAGCTATGGCAGAATTGATTGAACCCATGGGTTCGGAAACGCTCATCCATGCTCGCACCAAAGCAGGCCGTGATATTCGCTTTGTGGTGCCGCGCGAAAAGCGCGTGAAGATTGGTGAGACTTTGCATCTGTTGCCAGATGCAGCACAAACCCATGTTTTCAATTCTGATGGTAAGGTGGCGCGATGATGAGTGGTGAACCCTCAGTTGGAATGGGGCGCAAGAATGCGCGCCGCATGGAATTTGGAATTATTGGCCTTGGCATATTTGCACTGCTGCTCATTTTCCAACCCTTTAGCATTGGCTTGTTTTCCTTTGGGTGCTTGCTTGTGGTTTTGGCAGGGTTATTGAACAATCTTTTGCCTCTGGCGCAATCTAATGTACGGGTGAAATCTGTTCTTACCATTGGCATGGTTGTGTTTATGACATTTTGCATTGTGGTTTTGGTGGCCATTTTGTCCGCCTATTTATATGGCTTGTTTTTTCTGAAACCGCCTGACCCAAACACCACTGGCGGCAAAGTTATGCTGGCGGCAGCGCCGTTTTATTTGCACCCGTTTGTGTGGAGTGTTGCAGGAATTGCCGCGTTTTTAGCAGCACTTATTTGGCGCACAACAAAGAGTGCAGGAAACTAAAATGAGATTTTTAGGTAAGCGCGCTGTGGTCACTGGTGGGCTTTCAGGCATTGGCGAGGCTGTGGTTCGGCGCATTGAAAGCGAAGGCGGCAAGGTTTCAATTTGGGATGTGAATGGAGGCATTAAAACTGATATTTCTGATTTTGCTTCCGTCGAAAAATCGTTTGCAGAAACTCTCAAGCAAATTGGCGGCATTGATATTTTGGTAAACAGCGCAGGCATCACCGGCCCCACGGTGCCCGTCGTCGAATTTCCTCTTGATGGGTGGATGCAAACCATTGCAATCAACTTGAATGGAACTTTTTTCACCAACAAGGCAGTGGTACCTTTTATGGTGACGCAAAATTACGGACGCATTGTCAACATTGCATCCATTGCTGGCAAAGAAGGCAATCCCAATGCCTCAGCCTATTCGGCTTCGAAAGCAGGGGTTATTGGCTTCACTAAATCATTGGCAAAGGAACTGGCTAAGACCAACATCACTGTAAATGCTGTCACACCAGCAGCCGTGCGTACCCCAATTTTCGATCAAATGCCGCAAGCCCATATTGACTTCATGCTGGCAAAAATTCCAAAAGCCCGCTTCGGAACAGTTGATGAAGTGGCCAATCTCGTGTGCTGGCTGGCCAGTGAAGAATGTTCTTTTTCAACTGGTGCTGTGTTTGATGTGTCAGGCGGCAGAGCCACATATTGATAGCCAATTTTGACTAAGCAAGGAACCGCCGATGAAACGTATGTGCCATCTCATCAAAGTGAAGCCAGAAATCATTGCTGAATATAAGCGCATCCACGCCGCTGTTTGGCCCGAGATTTTAAAAGCCATTGCTGATAGTAACATCAAGAACTACACAATTTTTCTGCGTGAACCAGAAAATATGCTGGTGGCCTATTGGGAATATCACGGCAGCAACTATCAAGATGATATGGCCAAAATAAAATTGGCACCGCGCATGCAAGAATGGTGGAATATAACAGACCCTATGCAGGTTCCATTTGAAACCAGAAGCAAAGAGAGCTGGTGGGCAACAACAGAAAATGTGTTTCACACCGACTAAGTTTTTCGCATCAGTTTTGTAAAAAAATTCTTTTCTAATTCAGCAAAGGCCCGCTGATAAACATTTTGCTCAGTACCCGGAATAAGTATGAGATCATCTTGCGGGCTCGCTTGCCAATCGCCAGTCCACACTCCAAAGCAGCTGTTATTTGCAGTCACAGGCCAAAGCCTTGCACCTGAAACATAGTTGATCCACGAAATTTCACACTTGGTAATGCGGTATGAAAATGAGCGGTTGCGATCATCCATATGCAAAAGCTCTTCGTTCAAATGCCCCACCCCAAAATAAAAATCGCGAACACCCGATACTTTGTCGGAGCGCTTTTTCTTCAGCATGTGCATTTTAGAAATATCACCATGCCAGGCTCCCATGCCGGCAAAATCACGCATGATGGCCCAGACTTGATCAGCTGGCGCTTTGATACGGCGAGAGGTCCAAACTTTATTTGGCTGTCCGGCTTTCCAGCGCTGTTGGTCTTCCGGCACTTTAGGGTTGGAATTTTTTATGATGCTGGCAAGCGCAGACCAATTGGCCGCAAACACGTTCTTTGAAATCAGCTTTTCATACTTGCCTTCATCTCCCGGAGCCTCATCAAAAGTTGCGCTCCATTCAGCAAATGTCTCATCGGTCTGTGTCACCGGATAAAGCCGAATAGTCGCCACATAGTTCTTTACTGGGAACGCGGGTTTTTCAAAATTATAAGTAAAAGTATATTTAGCATCATCAAGCATCAACAACCGTTCACGAATATGCGCGCCATCTTTCGTCGTGAAAGATCGCACACAACCTACCACGTCGGCATCTAATCCGTTCTCGATTTTTGATTTGGCAATGGCTGGAGCCCAACTGGGCAGACCATTAAAGTCTCGTACTAAATTCCACACAGCTTGCACCGGCGCTTTTAGAATTATGCTGGCATAGGCAGTGGCCATGTTTACCTCGTGAACTTTATGCTTTTGAAGGCTTTGGTTTGAGCCACAAGCGCGCCCTCAGTGGGCAAGCGCTCCATAGAACTCGCCCCATAAAACCCATGTAAATTTTCAGTATGTTGCAACATGTAAGTTGCATCTTCTGGTGATGAAATTGGCCCGCCATGACAAAGCACAATAACGTCTTTGCGAATTTTTCGTGCAGCACTGGTCCAGCCTTCAATGATGGCCGGACAATCAGAAAGCTTCAATGCAGTTTCAGCGCCAATCACACCACCCGTGGTTAACCCCATATGGGCTACAATAATATCGGCCCCCGCCTTGGTCATAGCAACTGCCTCTTCTCCTGAGAAAACATAAGGCGTAGTGAGAAGGTCTTTAGCATTGGCGGCTTTGATCAGATCAACCTCAAGGCCATAACCCATTCCAGTTTCCTCGAGGTTTTTTCGAAATACCCCTTCAAACAATCCAACGGTTGGAAAGTTTTGAATGCCCGAAAACCCAAGTGCAATAAGCTCATCCAAAAAATGCTCCCGGATCATAAATGGGTCGGTGCCATTAACGCCTGCAAGCACTGGTGTGTTTTGCACCACAGGCAAAACTTCGCGCGCCATGTCTTTGACAATGTCATTGGCATTGCCATAAGCCAATAATCCAGCAAGCGACCCCCGACCCGCCATGCGGTAGCGCCCCGAATTGTAAATAACAATCAAATCAATGCCACCCGCCTCTTCGCATTTTGCTGAAAGCCCAGTGCCTGCACCGCCCCCAATAATAGGTTGGCGATTTTTGATCATCTGTTTAAATTTTTTGAGGAGTGCTTTGCGTTCAAATCGAGCCATTTTTCTACACCATTATTTCATTGTAAGAACTCAACACAGCATCAGCAAAATGTTGATCATTGATATGCCCGTTAACTTCGATGAGTTTACGGTTTGGAGCGGGTTGCCAATTTTGCTTTATGGCATCAAACAAAGCTGCATCCGCTTCTGTGTCATAGAAGGGCTGCCCAGCTGCATCTATGGCCGAGACACCTTTCAGCGGCAGCATAAACCGCACTAACCCGTGCATTTTATTTACGCGCTCAATAATCCATTTGCCAATCTCTTGGTTTTCTTCGGGGGTTGTTCGCATCAATGTCACAGCCGAATTATGACGATAGAGATTGCGATGTTTGAATTTTTCCGGAACAGTTTCAAACGCACCGAAATTAATCATGTCAACTGCGCCAACCGAAATCACACTTGGAATTTTTTGACGAATGAGCGCCCCAAACCGATCTGCAGTGCAAGGCAGCACACCACCAAACAGATAATCACCTACTTCGGTGGTGGTGAGATCAATGGCCGATTGCAAAAAATGTGAGTCAATAAGCTTTTCAAAACACTGCCCACCCATGCCTGTCGCGTGAAATACAAAGCACTCATACTGGCCTTCCAACTTTGCACGGATTTTTTCAACAATAGCAGTGGTCACACCAAACATGGTCATGCCCACTGCAGGTTTTGAATGTTGAAATTCTGAAGTGGTGTTGAGTGCCATGCCAGCCACGGCATGTGCTGCATTTGTGATGACGGTTTTGGTGATGGAATTTAAACCTGAGATGTCTGCAACCGAATGCATCATCATAATGTCGCTTGGCCCCACAAAGGGTGCCACATTGCCCGATGCCAATGTGGAGACGATGAGTTTTGGAATGCCGAAAGGAAGCTGCTGCATCGCACTCGCCACCATTGACGTGTTGCCAGAACCACCGAGCCCTAGAATGGCTCCAATGTTACTTTGCTGAGCAAGAAAAACAGTCAAAGCTTCAGTCATCGCTTTCACGGCAGAACCGCGATCTTTTTGGCCAAGCACGGCGGTCAAGCCTAACGGGTGGCATAGCGCCACAGTTTCATTGCTCACGTCGGCTCTGCCTGTGTTTGTCCCAGTTGAAATATCAACTGTCAAAACGTCACCGCCGCAAGCGGCTATGCGCTCAGCTGCATAGAGAAGCTCGCTAGCTTTCGTGTCGAAAGTTCCGATAACATAAACGCAAGAAGGCTTGCTCACATTCGTTGTGCTTTCGCCCAGCCTTGTTTCATATTCTTCAAACCCTCTTTGTAAACTTGCTCACGGTTTGGAAAGAAATCGCGCCACACCCGCGTTGCGGCAGCAAGTGCCGGCATGGCGCGGCCAAATGCTTCAATGGTCATCCAGCCATCATATTTCGCAAGCTTCAAAGCTTCATAGGTTGCAGTCAGTGGCACATGTCCACTCCCCGGCGTGCCGCGATCATTCTCGGAAATATGAACATGAATCATATGGCGCTTGATGGCTTTGATTGCCGCAACCGGATCCTTCTCTTCGATATTGGAATGGAACGTATCATACATGCCTTTGATTGCCGGATGATCAACTTCATCAAGATAGTCAGCCAAGTGTTCCATTGTGTTGAAGATGTAACATTCAAACCGATTGAGGGCCTCAAGGGCAAACCGCACATTTTTCTTTGCTGCATAATCGCCCGCCTTGCGGTGAAAACCAACAGCGCGTGTTCGCTCTTGTTTGGTTAAGGCTTGGCCCGAAAAATAACCTAACTCTGAATGCATAGGCCCAGCCAAAATTGGCGAGCCCAAAGCAGCGTTACAATCTATGGCCCATTTGGTGCGATCAAGCGCTGCCTTCTGTTCGGCTTTATTTTTTGAAAGCGGGTTCTGCCCAGCACCCAAAACGCTCACGCTGGTGCGCGCTAATCCAAGTCTATCGAGCTCCGCACCTAACCAAGCATAATGTTCTGGTGTGCCCTCAAACATCGGCACTTCAACACCATCATAACCGGCCAGTTTTAACGCCTTGAGAATGGGCAAATGTTCTTTGGTGACATGGGGTGTCCACAACAGCAAGTTGAAACCAAATTTCATCAATCCTCCTGACTATTTTTTTGATTACATCAATCCCGTTCTGGATAAATGTCAATAAAACTTCGTCCTTTTTACTGGACGAATGAGAAGAAAAGTTAGACACTCCCAATAAATATAATGGGAGGTTTTAATGAACAAACACGTCACGCCTAACACGGCAACTGAAGCCATCTTGCACCGCATGCAGCAGTTCATGTCCACGTCACCCGTCCCATCAATTTCAACAGAATTATTGGTCACAGCACCAGGTGAATTGAATGATGAGCTGCATCATTATTTGTTTGATCCACCGTCTGATCCTTCTTTGTTGAAAGGCAAAAAAATTGCCATTTGCTGCACCAACGGTGTGGAAGAAGTTGAAATTTTGGGGGCCAAGCGCTGGCTGAGTGAACACGGTGCCACTGTGCATGTTGTATCGCCCCGCATAGGCGATTTTCCGGCCTCGCTGGGTTTGCGTTTTCCACCACAAACTAAAACCCATGTGCTCGCCATCCGCTTGATGGAGAATGCGGGATGGTTGCCGATTGATGCCTATGTCGAAGATGTAAAAGTTGCAGATTATGATGCGGTAATATTGCCCGGCGGCTGTTGGAACCCAGACGCGCTGCGCATGAACAAACACGCCTGCGACTTTGTTCGTGATATGCATGCAGCAGGCAAGCCAACCTGTGCAATTTGCCATGGGCAATGGGTGATGG
>JAYUPT010000041.1:0-5095 GCA_043759965.1 Aestuariivirga sp.
ATAGATCAAAAGTAAAGGTAACAACCACACCACGAGCCAGAGGGAAATGGATTTCACACTTTGCCACAGTGATGGCAACGCAGGCACTATTGCAATTTCACTAGGTTTTGCCTGGTGCGTTAGAAACCCGACCAAGCCTGCAGCCAATATGACCAAAGGAAAAGGCAAGGAAAAGAAAAATAAGGCAACAAAAGCCATAGCCGCAATAACCCAATCAATTCGGCCCTTCAGTGCTTTTTTAGAAATGCGCAACAGGGCTTGCAGCACAATCATCAACACTGCGGCCTTCACCCCCAAAAATATACTTTCAACAAAAGCCAGCTTGCCAAACAAACTATAAACTGCCGAAAGTACCAGCATCAAAAAAGCACCCGGCAACACAAATAATAGTCCGGCGACTAAACCGCCCCTCACTCCGTGCAAGCGCCAGCCAATATAAGTTGCAAGTTGCATGGCTTCAGGGCCGGGCAACAACATACAAAAATTTAAGGCATGAAGAAATTCGCGCTCTTCAATCCATTGGCGCTGCTCCACCACTTCGCGGTGAATGAGGGCAATCTGACCAGCAGGGCCTCCAAAAGAAAGCAGACCAATACGCCACCAAACTTTTCGCGCTTCAGTAAAACTAGGCGTCACGTCAATTTCCTTTGGCGCGCAATTAGACCCAACGTTATCGCAGCTATGCGGGCCGCAGTATATGCAGAGGTTCCTGAGATATCTTTCTTCGGCACAAACTCAACCATGGTAAACCCAGCAATCCGCGCCTTGGCTGCCACAGCCATGATCAAATCTGTCACCTGCACATAACTCAAGCCACCCGGCGATGGATGGGCAACGGCAGGCATAACGGCGGCATCCAGCACATCAAGATCAAGAGAAATCAAAACATCTGAATCAGGCTCAATGTAGGCAAGCACGGGCGCAAGCCCTTGGGCATGAATGATCCTGCTTGGAATAATATGGGCGCCCCAATTTTTTGCATCTTCAACTTCACCTTGCCTTGCACTGCCCAGCCCATGCGCACCCGCTTGCACAATGCGCCAAACATGTGGCTGTTCTGAAGCGCGCCGCATTGTGCTGGAATAACCTAGTTTTTCAGCATTGCGCTGGTCACGCCAATCTATGTGGGCATCAATTTGTAATACCGTAATTGGCCCACCACCCGCATAAGCGCTGATGAACGGGATCGGAACCGAGTCATCTCCACCCAACATCAGTGGCACCGCACCCGCTGCTAAAATAGCTTTCACAAGCGTTTCAATTTTCCGGCGATTGCCACGACCATCGGGCGAACGTGTTGGTAAGTTGCCTAAATCAACTGCTTTAAATCTCGCATCCGGCAACAATGGTCCGTCTAAATCAAAATCCCAATGTTCAAGCCACAAAGCATCTTCTTTGAGGGCCGCCCGAAAACTATCGGCGGCCTTGGCATGAACCCGGTTATCAATGCCGCGATAAGGCGTGCCATGGGGCGCTCCAAACACAGCGGCGTGAGCAGCTTTGGGGAAACGTGCCGGAACCGTGCCCATGAAACTTAAAGCTTTTTTGCGAACCACCATGCCCCATCCTGCCCGCTTATGAGCTAGGCTGCAACTTGCTCTTTTCTGCTACCAGGCCAGATCATGCGGACGGCTGGCAGCGTCAATCGCGCCTCAGTCCCAATCCCAATATTACCGTTCAAAGTAACATCACCGCCATGCAAGCGCGCAATTCGCTGCGCAATAGATAGACCAAGCCCCATTCCAGCAAACCGCCGAGAAGCACCTTCTTCAACTTGTACGAAACTATCGAAAGCCCGCAGCGCATCTTCAGCACTAATGCCAATGCCAGCATCACGAATTGTAAGCACAAACTCCTGTTGCCCACCGCAAATCATATCAATGTTTACAATAGAACCAACCGGCGAGAACTTAATCGCATTCTTTAACAGGTTTTGTACAACCTGTTTGAGGCGCACCAAATCACCCCGCACCGAAACATCGTCAATCAGATGCGCTACAATTGAAATTTCGGATCGTTCAGCAAGCTCACGACTCATTTTAAGAACCGCCTCAATAATTTCTGCGGCATCATTATTCTGTTCTACCAATTGGAAAGAGCCTCGCTCCAAACGTGAAACATCGAGAATGTCGTTGATCATACTTTGCAGGTGATGGGAGTTTTCAATAATCGTATGGAGATAACCTTTCCGGATTTCGACTGAGAGCATTTCACTTTGCGGCGAACCTAAAATTTCGCAGAACCCGACAATTGCATTGATCGGCGTTCGCAGTTCATGACTCATGGCCGCGAGAAAATTTGATTTGGCCAAACCTGCGGTTTCAGCTGCTACGATCGCCAATCGTGCTTGCTGTTCTAAGTCGGCAAGCCGTGTAACATCACTTTGAATTTCGGTGATTTGGTTTTTCTCAAGATTTTCAAAATTGCTTTTGTGCAAGCCAAAACCAAAACCTGCCACACACCGCTTTGCAAATTTTGCAAAGGACCACTTTTTTACTGTTAGAGTGTGCGCTTGCTGCTTATCCATCGCCCGCCTTGCGGAAATCGAATCATTTTCACCTGCGATCTATTGTCTAGGACACAAAGGCCAGCGTCCACTATAAATCAAACTCACCGATCAACTCAAAGAACCCTCAATGACTGATATTCAGCTTCCACCTGGCCACCCTCCCATTAAGCCCCGCAAGGTTGGTTTGCTGCTGATGAATCTCGGAACGCCAGAAGCCACATCCTATTGGCCAATGCGACGATATTTGAAAGAGTTCTTGTCAGACCCTCGCGTGATCGAAGTCAATCGTGTTGTGTGGTGGTTCATTCTCAACATTGTGATTTTAAGTTTCCGCCCCACCAAAAGTGGCCACGCTTACAAAAGTATTTGGAACACCGAGCGCAATGAATCGCCCTTGAAAACTTTCACGCGTGCGCAAGCTGAAAAATTATCCACCGTATTGAAAAACCCAAACCTGATGGTCGATTGGGCCATGCGCTATGGAAAGCCACCCGTGGCTGAACGACTTTCGGCCCTGCAAGCTGAAGGCTGCGACCGCATTGTGCTGTTTCCGCTTTACCCACAATATAGTGCAGCAACCACAGCGACAGCTTTGGACAAAGCCTATGAGGCGCTGAAAACCATGCGCTGGCAACCGGCCATTAGAACCGTGCCGCCCTATTTTGATCATCCGGCTTATATTGATGCGCTAGCCACAAGTTTGACAGCCCACATGAAGAACCTCTCTTGGAAGCCTGACCGGATTCTCATTGCCTTCCATGGTCTCCCGCGCGAATATCTGGACAAGGGTGACCCCTATCATTGCCATTGCCAAAAAACCGCAAGATTGTTGCGCGAGAAAATGAAACTGAGCAAAGATGATGCTCAACTGGTTTTCCAATCGCGCTTCGGTCGGTCTGAATGGTTGAAACCTTACGCGCAAGAAACCGTTGCGGGCCTTCCCGCGCAAGGCATTAAAAACCTTTTGATGATTTCACCTGGTTTTGCCTCTGACTGTGTGGAAACTTTGGAGGAACTTACCATCGGCCTGAAAGAGACTTTTGCCGAACATGGCGGCGAAAACTTCTCAGTTGTACCTTGCTTGAATGATAGCCCAGCGGCCATCAAACTTCTCACTCAATTGGCCCACGAAGAATTAAAGGGGTGGATATGAATTTATTCTTCGGTGCCACTTGAATTGTGCGATTTACTGCCTAACTGTAGATTGCTGACAATTCGAATCACCAGAAAACAGAGGAAACTATGATGGACTATGAAGGCAATGGCATTTTCGTTCTGGCATTTCTTGCAGTCGTCGTTTTCTTCCTGCTGCGCTCCATCCGCATGGTGCCGCAAGGCTATCATTACACTGTTGAGCGTTTTGGCCGCTATATCACAACGTTAACGCCCGGCCTTGGTTTGATCATGCCGTTCATTGATCGCATTGGCCACAAACTAAACATGATGGAACGTGTGTTGCCGGTGCCTTCACAAGAGGTGATTACCCGTGACAACGCCATGGTGACTGTGGATGGCGTGGCCTTCTTCCAAGTGTTGGATGCGGCCAAAGCATCATATGAAGTCAACAATCTTGAAAACGCCGTGCTCAACATGGTGATGACGCAAATCCGAACTGTGATGGGCTCGATGGAACTTGATCATCTGCTCTCGCAACGTGACGAGATCAACCAGAAGCTCTTGGGTGTGGTTGATCAGGCCACCCAAGGCTGGGGTGTGAAGATGACGCGCATTGAAATTAAAGACATTAGCCCGCCCCGCGATTTGATTGAATCGATGGGCCGCCAAATGAAGGCTGAGCGCGATAAGCGCGCCGCCATTCTGGAAGCTGAAGGCTTGCGCGGTGCTGCAATCTTGCGCGCCGAAGGCGAAAAGCAATCGATCATGTTGCAAGCCGAAGGCCGCAAAGAAGCTGCCTTCCGTGAAGCTGAAGCGCGCGAACGTTCCGCTGAAGCTGAAGCCAAAGCCACGCAGTTGGTGAGCGATGCTATTTCCAAAGGCAATGTGCAAGCCATCAACTATTTCGTGGCCAATAATTATATGAAAGCTTTGGAAGCGCTGGCCACCTCCCCCAACCAAAAAATTCTGATGATGCCGCTTGATGCCACATCAATCTTGGGTTCCATCGGCGGCATTGCCGAAATTGCCAAGGAAGCCTTTGGTAATAATTCAGGCACCCAAGTTGCACCGAAAAAGCCGACTGTGCCGAGAGTTTAACGAAGTATAGATCCGTCATTTCCATTAAGGAGCACCACATGAGCGAGTTTATCCCCTTTACTGGCCCTTGGTTCTGGTGGATTGCTGTTGCGGTATTGTTGCTGCTTGAGATGATGATGCCCGGCTTCTTCATGCTCTGGCTGGCTTTTGCAGCGGCCCTCACGGCAATTGTTGATCACCTCTTCAACTTTGGCTGGATGGGTGAAGTTTTCACTTTCGCATTATTATCCCTCGCCAGCATCTTAGCATCTTGGCGTTTCGTGATGAACCAGCGCCACAAGAAATCAGACTCGCCACATCTCAACCAACGCCAGAATGCCTTTGTGGGCAAAACTTATATTTTGGTTGAAGCTATCATAAACGGCAGCGGCA
>JAYUPT010000042.1:0-14157 GCA_043759965.1 Aestuariivirga sp.
GCGGAATAACTCCCGCCCAGAAGTTAAAACGACAAATGAAACAACAAATCGCCGCGTGAGTTCTACACCAAATCCCCTTCATTTTTGGGGGGATTACCACGCCAGCTAGCTTTTATGGACGAAGGTGTGTCATTTTCGGTGCTTGTCGATAATGTGGAGATTCCGACGACTGAACAAGAGCTTCTTGTGCGCGTTGCCAATCTTGAAAGGTTATATAAACGACATCTGGCTCGAAATACCTAAAGCCCTAAACAAATGGAAACAAGAAAACGCTTTCCTTCAAACTTGATGCCTCCCCTTTACTCCACCTCACCTTTGACGCTTCTCCACTCTGCCGCTATACTGGAGAGCTATCCTGCTTCGCTGTGGATGGTGCCGAAATTCGCGCCGGTTGAATGCGCTGTTGCCCGAGACCGGAGCACTTATATGAATTGGTTTTTCAATTGGCTTGAAGCCCGCGTGGATTCGTTTCCACACAACACCCCGCAGATGCCTGCCAAAACCACTTGGGGCTTCATCCGCTTTTATGCACGGCCATTTTATCCGCTGCTCATCTGCGGCTTCATGTTGTCGGTGGTGATCGCAATTATTGAAGTGCGCTTGTTCTCGTTCCTTGGCACCATTGTGGATACACTGAGTTCCGCCAAGCCTGAAACTTTCTGGCCTGATAACAAAACAAAACTGCTGCTTTTCGGTACGCTATCGCTAATTGCCCTGCCCTCGCTCAGTTTCATTGCCGACTCGATTGAAAACCAAGGCCTGCGCGGAAATTTCGCTATGCGCATCCGCTGGTTGGCGCATCGCTATATGCTGCGGCAATCAATGGAGTTTTTCTATAATGAGTTTGCTGGTCGCGTTTCCACCAAAGTGATGCAAGCCGCACTCGGCGTGCGTGATGTGGTGATGAAGCTCGCGCAAGTAATCTCATGGGTCGCCGTGTTCTTTCTCTCAGCGTTGGCAAGTTTTGCTGCTAATGATTGGCGGCTCACCTTGCCATTGCTAGGCTGGCTGGTGGGCTATGCTATCACCATGCGCCATTTCGTGCCGCGCCTTGGCAAGCTTTCGCAACGCCAAGCTGATATGCGCTCACTGGTCACGGGCCGCATTGTGGATACTTACACCAACATGCCCACGGTAAAACTTTTCGCCCACACTGCGCGTGAAGATGAACACGCCAAGGAAGGCTTCGTGTGGATGCTGCAAAGCGTCTGGGATTCCATGCGCGTTTCTACCAAAATGAATTTCGCCTTGAATGCGTTGAATGGCGCAGTGCTTACCGCCACGGCTGCCGTGGCCATTTGGCTATGGTCACAAAGTGCTATCACCGTGGGTGCCATCGCGTTCTCGGTGGGGCTTGTGTACCGCATGCAAGGCATGGCGCATTGGATGCTGTGGGAAATTGCCGGACTGTTTGAAGATTTCGGCGTGGTGCGAGACGGTGTTGAAACCATCGCCCGCGTGCATTCTGTGGTTGATAAGCCCAATGCAAAATCACTGAGCGTGAGTGCCGGAAAAATCACCTTCGCAAGTCTCAATTTCAATTATGGTCAAGCCCAAGGTGCCCGCGGTCATAATGTGATTGATGATTTTAATTTGGTCATCAAACCCGGTGAAAAAGTGGGTCTGGTTGGCAGATCAGGCGCTGGCAAATCCACCATCGCAAATCTCATTTTGCGGTTTTACGACGTGGGCTCCGGCAGCATTTTGATTGATGGTCAGAACATTGCAGACGTAACCCAAGAATCCTTACGCGGAAAAATCGGCGTGGTGACGCAAGACACATCTTTGTTGCATCGGTCTGTAACGGACAACATACGCTACGGAATGCCCGATGCGAGCATGGATGAAATCATTGCCGCAGCTGCCAAAGCCCACGCCGAAGAATTCATCGCCAACTTGGTCGATCCTAACGGAAGAAAAGCCTACGATGCCCATGTGGGCGAACGCGGCGTGAAACTCTCAGGCGGCCAACGCCAACGCATTGCGATTGCCCGCGTGCTGCTGAAAAATGCTCCTATATTGATCTTAGATGAAGCCACCAGCGCCTTGGATAGCGAAGTCGAAGCCGCCATCCAAGAAAACCTCTACACGCTGATGGAAGGCAAAACCGTAATCGCCGTAGCGCATCGTCTCAGCACCATCGCTGCCATGGATCGATTGGTGGTGATGGACAAAGGCAAAGTGGTAGAAGAAGGCAGCCACAAGCAACTGCTGGCCAAAAAGGGCGGGCTCTATGCCAGCCTGTGGAAGCGGCAGAGCGGCGGGTTCTTGGTGCCGGAGGATATTAAGACTGAGGCGGCGGAGTGACGTTCTTCCGCTGGTCCTTTACATAACCAATTGCTGGGGTCGCATTTAGCGTTGTGCTAGACGGCAGCATCAAATTCCAGCCACGCCATATACCAGTACTTTCAAGTTGTATGAGTTGTTCGGCAAACTTACCCAGAGGATCGCTGATTGCAGCATTTAGCAATCCAGCGAAATTATCTACAAGAATTGCGCCAGAAAATTCCTTCGACAAAGGAGTCGAAACAACTCTGACATTTGGATTGTCGCCATCAGGGTCAACCAAATTCCGCAAGATTGTTAGCGATTTCGTCTTGTTTTCACTATCCCCGCTAAATGTATCAGCAACAAAAGTGAAAAGTAAGTTTCCTGCAGAAATTTCAGAAAAAGACTTCTTGTGAAAATCATATTGATTATGCGTGAACCAAGCAGTCAGCAACATAACGAGCATCTGATTTTTTGGTGCACATAGTTCATGATATCCGCTAAAATTCATGAATGACTGTTGCATTTGCGGGCGACCTTTTTGATCAACAAATTCAGAGAAAAAAGAACCCCTTCCGTCCGAGCCGCCTATTTGCGAGGCAACTGAATTCAACAACGCTGCCTGCGAAAGGCGCAAAGTTTTTTCTTGGAAAGAGCAAGCAGAAATTAGGAAATTGCATTTTGCTGCCGCCTGCTGAATTGATTTACAAAACGCATTTTTGTAGTTTCCGAAACTTTTCCATTGCTGCAATTTTTGCACCGGGAGTTTTTCAGAGATTGCCGAAATCGTGGCAGAGTAATGTGGGTCATTAGCCAGCAAAATCTCATAATTGTTGTCCTGCACCACAGCTCCAATCTGTGCGGGATCGCTTTCAATAAGTACGTTTACAATTGTATGCCAAGTTTCTTCATGGCCATCTTGCAACCAATCAGTCGGGCATCCGTCACTGAATAGATACATATGTGCCGTATGAGAGGATTTTTCTTTATAAGGTTCCATCACCTACCCCCGCCAATCCGATCTCCCATCCACAACCCGCAGAACTTCAATCTGCTCCCCACGCACACGATACACAAATGTAAACGGCGTGCGCAGCACGGGGTGTTCGCGGACGGTCTCACCGACCTCGGATGGCTGGCCGATATAGGGATTTGCCTTTAGCAATTTCTGCGTAGCTAAAAAAGCTTGATCAGCTTTCACGCGGCCTTCGGAAAAAACAGTCATATAATAATGCTTGAACCAACGCAAACCGGCTGTGGCGGTTTTGAGATATACCAGTTTCATGGTTCAGCCGCGCCGTGCCGCAACATCCTCTGCAGGCTCAGGTAATTCATATTCTGTGCCAACTGACAAAAACCATTTCGTCATTGCCTCTTCTGAAACAAACGAACCTTGGTCAGCCTCCAGCATTGCGTGCTCAATCATCTGGCGTTTAGCTTCGGTTGCATCTTTGAAATTTTGCAAAGCTTGAATGGCAATATAGCCCGCAGACCTGTCTTTGCGTTTGGCTTCTTCCTCAAGCCAATCTTTAAGATCAGGCTCCAATCGAAGTGAAAATCGCGCACTGCTCATCTATCTAACTTCCCTTGAGATGTCATTTGTCAGACAATGTACGCTGGACAAAAAACAAGTCAATAGTTTTAGGTTATCCCCGCCCCAATCTCTCCCACCCTTAACCCCAATTCCGCCACAACTCCCCGCCATTCCATCTCCCATCCGAGGGGACCATTATGAAACACGCCATCATCATCGCGACATCATTGAGCCTTTTGCTCAGTGCGTGCACCACCAACCCATTCACGGGGGAGCAGCAGCTTTCTAAAACGGCTGCGGGCATTGGCACGGGCGCTGCCATTGGTGCTGGCGTTGGCGCATTATTGGGGGCCACTACCAGTTTCTCCACCCGCAAAGCAGCGCTGATTGGCGCTGGCATTGGCGCGCTGGCTGGCGGCGGAGTTGGCAGTTATATGGACCGACAAGAATCAAACTTACGCGAACGGCTGGCTGACACTGGCGTATCCGTCACCCGCGTGGGTGATAGCATTGTGCTCAACATGCCATCGAACATAACTTTTGATTCCGCCCGCTCCGAACTCAAACCACAGTTTTTCGGCACGCTGAGTTCAGTGGCCGAAGTGTTCAAAGAATATAAGCAAACTGTGATCGACGTTATTGGCCACACAGACTCAGTTGGCGACGATGAATCGAACTACGATCTTTCGCGCCGCCGCGCTGCATCCGTGGCGCAGTTCTTGGCCTCGCAGCAGTTAGACCCTAACCGCTTCTCAGTTGAAGGCCATGGCGAGCGTGACCCGATTGCCTCAAACGCTTCACCCTCCGGCAAAGCCATGAACCGCCGCGTTGAAATTACAATTCTGCCTTTGACGTAAGCGCCTTCAAAACATATATGCTGCACATGCAAGCAGCCCGTACAACTCTCACATTCCCAAATCTATCGCATGATACAGCTCATCAGATGGCCGAAACCATCGAGAACGATTTCCAGCTTGATCCTCTCGCTGTCACCATCAATGAAACTGATGAGGCGCTCAACTTATGGGAAACAGTGGCGTGGTTTGACGATGAGGAAATCGCCGCCGCCGCCCGCATTCACTTAAACCAGCCACATGCCATCATCGCGCCCGTTCCTGATGTGGATTGGGTGCGCCGCTCACTTGAAGGCTTGGCCCCGGTTACGGCGGGCCGCTTTTTTCTGCATGGTTCGCATGATCGCCACCAACGCCGCGCTTCAGGGATTTCGCTGGAGATTGATGCTGGCACCGCTTTCGGCACTGGCCACCACGGCACCACAGCAGGTTGTCTTTTGGCACTCGATGAAATTCTAAAACGCGAACGTCCCAGTCGCATCCTAGATTTGGGTTGCGGCACCGGCGTTCTCGCCATCGCTGCCGCCAAAGCGCTCAAACGAAAAGCCTTAGCCACAGATATTGATGCTGAAGCCGTTCGCGTAACATTCGGCAACGCCAAGCTTAATGGCGTCACTCCACTGATCAATGCCGTCACGGCAGCGGGTCTACATCACAAGGTGATCAAGCAAGCTGCACCTTTTGATTTGATTTTCGCAAATATCTTGGCGCGACCATTGGCAAATCTGGCGCAGGGCCTCAGCTCCATGTTGGCACCCGGCGGGAAAATAATTTTGTCTGGTCTCACCCATGATCAACTGCGCTGGATCAAAGCCTGTTACACCACGCGCAGCCTTGTGCCAGCCCGCTGCATTCGCAATGGCAACTGGATTGCGTTGGTCATGGTCAATCCCAAAACAAAAAAACGCCCCGCCAATAAATTGGCAGGGCGCTTAAGTGCCAGATCATAAAGACCCGGCTGGGAGGAAGCTTAAAGCATGAAGCCAAAAAGTTGCAGACTTTTTGGACAACTTCACGCGCACTTCTAAATGCGAGGCTTAGTTGCCCCAAACGCGGTTGTTAATGTCGCCGCGCGCCACGCCAATATCGGCCAACATACGGTCATCAAGTTGGCTCAACTGGCGCACGGCGCGGCTGCGGGCCAAAAATGTCTTCAAGCGGCCCATAACGCCAGCATTGCGAACTGTTTCACGGTTTGATTTATTTGTCATTTTCTATACTCCATCTCTCAAATTGGGCTCAGGTGAGCTTGTCTTTTGAGGGTCATTACTTGTGCAACGCACCATTTCGAACTTGAGATAGTCACTCGAAAGCGGCCTGACCAGACCAGATTTCGAATAATTATCATGCAAAATTTGCATGTCTTGTTTTGCGTGCTCTTAAACTCTCGAATTCATCACTTAAATTTGGAAATAGATGACAATTATGGCGATTGTATAACGATCAATATCACAATCTTGCCACAAGACTGAATACAAAATTAACAAATTTCCATCCCATAATTTGCTTAATGGTTGGTTAATGGGCGTTTATCTATGCAAATTAAGAATAGATAAAATGGTGCGTCGCAACATAAACCAAATTCACACTCCAACGCCCAAAACCGCTAAACTGCACTGATTCAATCATGTGAGTTAAAACCAAATGGCAAAATCCACTCCTCTGCAATTGCTCCGCACCAAGCTTAAAGCCAGCAAGCTTGAAGGCTATATTGTGCCGCGCCAAGATGAATTTCAGGGTGAATATGTGGCGGCCTATGCCGAGCGTCTGAAGTGGCTTACAGGTTTTGCAGGCTCGTGGGGCTTGGCGATTGTGACCACCAAGAAGGCCGCCATTTTCGTTGATGGCCGCTACACCATTCAAGTGCGCGAGCAGGTGAACATGAAGGATTTCGTGGCCCAGCATTTAATCGATGAGCCGCCAGCCAAATGGATTGAAGCCAATCTCAAAAAAAATGATCGCTTGGGCTTTGACCCGTGGCTCACCACTGCCAGCGATGCCAAGCGCTTAAGTGCTGCCTGTGCAAAGGTGGGAGCCAAGCTGGTGCCCGTTGCTAAAAATCTGATTGATCAGATTTGGAGTGAGCAACCCGCCCGCCCGCAAAACCCACTGTCAGTTCAGCCGCAACAATTTGCAGGTCGCAGCGTTGCTGATAAGTTGAAAGATATGGCGGCGGAACTTATCAGCGCAAAGGCCGATGCCGCCGTGTTGGCCGAGCCATCATCCGTATCTTGGGTTTTGAATATGCGCGGAAGCGATGTGCCGTTTACGCCCGTGGTGCTGGCCTATGCCATCATCCACGCCAAGGGCAAGGCCGAGATTTTTGTCGATACCAAGCGCTTGCCAGAAGATGTGCGGGCTCATCTGAAATCAACTGCGATTGTTCGCAAACCAGATGAGCTTTCAGATTCCCTCAAAAAATTAGGCGCCAAAAAATCGACAGTGCTGATTGATGCTGGCTCAGCGCCAGAAAAAATTCGCAGTGTGTTGGCGGCATCCGGCGCTGTTATCAAAGAAGGCATTGACCCCTGCACCATGCCCAAGGCCAGCAAAAACAAAACTGAGCAAGAAGGGGCAAGATCAGCCCAACGCCGCGATGGTGTGGCCCTCTCGCGCTTCCTGCATTGGCTTTCAGTTGAAGCTCCAAAAGGCAAGTTGACCGAGCACATTGCAGCGGAAAAACTCACCGCCTTCCGTGGGGACAGTGGCGTGTTGATGGACCTTTCTTTCAGCACCATATCTGCGGCAGGCCCCAACGCTGCCATCCCGCATTATCATGTGGACCCCGAAAATTGCCGCAGCATCAACAACAATGAAATCTACTTGATTGATTCAGGCGGCCAATATCAAGATGGCACCACGGACGTGACACGCACCGTGATCATCGGCCAACCCACCGATGAAATGCGCGATCGTTTCACGCGCGTGCTCAAAGGCATGATCGGCATTTCCACCATAGCCTTTCCCAAAGGCACCACTGGTGCCAACATTGATGTGTTAGCGCGCGCCAGCCTGTGGAAAGCTGGATTGGATTTTGACCACGGCACCGGCCACGGTGTTGGTTCATATTTGTCAGTGCATGAAGGCCCGGCCCGCATCAGCAAAAATAATTACATCGCTTTGCAAGCAGGCATGATCCTCTCCAACGAGCCAGGATTTTATAAACAAGGTGAGTTCGGCATTCGTATTGAAAATCTCTTATTGGTGAAAGAAGCTGCCGCCATCAAAGGCGGCGAACGCCCGATGTTAGGTTTTGAAACACTCACCTTCGCACCCATTGATCGCAACTTGATTGACACAAAATTGCTCACCCGCGAAGAGCTACAATGGTTGGATAGCTATCACGCAGCTGTGTTGCAAGATGTGGGCAGCTTCATGGAAGGCGATGCGTTAGAGTGGATGAGACAAGCGTGTGCGGGGCTTTAGATTCTTACATCTTACTTTTACTGTCATCCCGACGAAAGTCGGGACCCAGTAATCCAAGTTCGGTATGTGTTGAAAGTCAGGGTCCCGACTTTCGTCGGGATGACAGATTTTTATTTCTCAATTCAGCACCATTCGAAACGCCACCACACTCACCATACCAACAGCAATCGTCACCAACAGCGGTAGGCGCAGCAAGGCCGACACTAAGGTGAGCGCACCTGCCATCATCTCGGCATATCCCTGCAAGAAAACTGTAGGCGCAATCACCGCCATTAAAATTGCCGGCGGCACAGCGTCTAACGCCGCCTTCATGCGGCCTTCAACTTTGCGCCCACGCAGCAGCCAATAGCCAGCAATGCGCGTGCTATAAGTGGCCAAGCCCATCAACAGGATGAGCAACAATGTGTGCGAGTCTGCACTCATTCTTCAGCACCCTTAGAATAAGTGATTATGGCCACCACAATGCCAGCAATCCCGCCCGCCAAAATATACCACGCCCCCGGCAAATATATTTTGCCCAACACTGCGAATATTGAACTCGCTATCAAAACAGCGGCCGTCTTCGGTCCCTTCCAAAAGCCAGCAAGCACGGCAATGAACATCGCCGCAAAAGCAAAATCCAAACCGATACGCGAACTATCTCCCATCGCTTGTCCGAGCACTGCACCAATGGCCGTGAACAAAATCCAATTGGGCCACAGCGGAAGCGCCACGCCAACATAATAAGACACTGTAATGGGTTTCGTTAGTGCGCGTCGCTCAACCATGGCCCATGCTTCATCGGTAAGCCAGAAAAGCAACACACTGGCAAGCCAGCGCGGAAAGCCTGCAATATGCCGAGACACTGAAGCAGACATGAGAACATGGCGAAGCGCCACCGTGGCAATCGCAAAAATGAAAAGGGCAAGAGGCATGGAAGCGCCCCATAAATCCATCGCCACAAATTGCCCCGCACCAGAATAAACCCCGGCACTCATCAACACTGCTTCAAGCGGCGACAAACCTTTGGATGCCGCAACACTGCCCCACAGAGCAGCAATTGGCGCATAGGCCAAAGTCATCGGAAATATGTCGAGAAAGCCGCGCCGCAATTCGGAAAAATTCAAAACTTAAGCCCCCACCAACACAAACCACGCCGCCTCATCAATCACTTCCACACCAAATTTTGTCGCGTCTTTGAGCTTAGAACCAGCCCCCGGCCCTGCCACCAACAAATCAGTTTTCTTAGAAACCGAGCCTGAAACTTTAGCACCCAATCGTTCGGCCATGGCTTTGGCCTCTTCACGCGTCATGCGCTCTAATGCGCCCGTGAACACCACGGTTTTGCCTGAGACTGGCGAGCTTGCGGCAACGGCAGCAAGCGCCTGTGGTTCCACTTCCTTCAGCAGCGCATCAAAAATTTCGACGTTATGCGGCTCGTCAAAAAACTGCATAAGCGCCTCCGCCACCACAGCGCCAATACCATCAATGGCGGTGAGTTCAGCACGGGCATCATTTTCGTGTAAGGCTGCGGCGAGCTTCATTTGCTCACGAAGCGTATGCGCAGATCCATAGCTCCGCGCCAAAACCCGCGCCGTGGTTTCGCCCACATGGCGAATGCCGAGGGCGAAGATAAACCGATCCAAAGCAATCTTTCGCCGCACCTTAATAGCTGCAAAAAGATTAGCTACGCTAGAGTCTCCCCAACCTTCACGGTTCTTCAATTTTTTAACTGAGCGTCCATCACGCGCCTCTAACGTGAAAATATCCTGTGGCGACATGATCAGGCCTTCGGCATAAAATTCTTCAATAATTTTATCGCCCAAGCCTTCAATGTCATAAGCATTGCGCGAGGCAAAATGCTTGAGCCGCTCAACGCGCTGCGCCGGGCAGATGAGTCCTCCGGTGCAACGCCGAACCGCATCGGATTTACCCGATGCCTTTTCCTCGCGTTCCGCACGGCTGCCACAGGCGGGGCACAGTTTCGGGAAAACATATGGCACTGTGTTAAGCCCACGTTGCGCCACGCCAACAATCTGCGGGATCACATCGCCCGCCCGCTGCAAAATAACCGTGTCGCCAATGCGCACATCTTTGCGCGCAATCTCATCTTCATTGTGCAGCGTGGCATTAGAAACGACCACGCCACCCACGGTGACAGGTTTGAGCCGCGCTACTGGAGTGAGCGCACCCGTGCGCCCCACTTGAATATCAATCGCTTCTAAAATCGTTGTCGCTTGCTCGGCAGAAAATTTATGAGCAATGGCCCAGCGTGGTGAGCGCGACACAAAACCAAGCCGTGCTTGCAAAGCCAAGTCATCAACCTTGTAAACCACACCATCAATATCATAACCCAGCGTGGCCCGTTGCATTTCAATCAAACGATAATGCACCAACAGCTCATCGGTTGAGTGACACAGCACCATCAGCGGATTAACTGGCAAGCCCCAAGACTTGAAGGCTTGCACCACTTCATACTGTGTCTGAGCCGGAAGCTGTGGAGCTTCACCCCATGCATAGGCAAAAAACTTGAGCGGGCGCGACGCTGTTATTGTAGGATCAAGCTGGCGTAATGAGCCAGCAGCCGCATTGCGTGGATTGGCAAAGGTTTTTTCGCCAAGTTGAATCTGTTTCTCATTAAGTGCTGCGAAGTCATTGGAAGACATATATATTTCGCCACGAACTTCAATCACATCTGGTGTAGACGCGGCCAATATCTGTGGAATATCCTTCACATAAAACACATTAGCCGTAACATTCTCGCCCTCAGCCCCATCGCCGCGCGTGGCTGCTTGCACCAGCTTGCGATTTTCATAGCGCAGAGAAAGCGATAGCCCGTCGATCTTGGGTTCCGCCGTAACCGCAACAGAAACACCGTCAGCCAAATTTAAAAACCGACGCACCCGACCTAAAAATTCCTGCACATCTTCAACGGCAAAAGCATTGGCCAGAGACAACATCGGAACGGCATGTTGCACCTTTCCAAATTTTTCGAGCGGCGCTGCTCCCACTTTTTTAGAAGGTGAACCGGCCTTAGCCAAGGTGGGATATTGCGATTCTAATTCCAATAGTCGCTGCCGCAACTTGTCATATTCCGCGTCCGAAATAGCAGGCGCATCATCTTGATAATAGGCACGGTCATACTCTGCCAACTCTTCAGCCAGCTTGGCGTGCTCGGCGACAGCGTATTTGCGGCTCATCCTCGCCCTGCCAAAAGTTCGTCGGCCTGTGCCCGTGCTGCATCCGTTACTGAAGCTCCAGAAAGCATTCGTGCAATTTCTTCACGGCGGCTTGGGGATGATAAAGGCTGCACGCGCGTGACCATGCGCTTGCCCTTCACATCTTCCATTTTGGAAATCAGCAAATGCTGCCCTGCCCGCGCCGCCACTTGTGGAGAATGCGTCACCGCAATAACCTGCAAACCATCGGCCAAACGCCGCAAGCGATTGCCAATCGCATCGGCCACCGCACCACCAACACCCGTATCAATTTCATCGAATATCAACACAGGTGCTGAACCCTTGGCGGCCAGAATAACTTTAAGCGCCAGCATGAACCGCGCCAATTCGCCACCTGAAGCCACTTTCATCAGGGGCTGCAAGGGTGTTCCTGGATTGGCCGCCACCACAAACTCCACGCGGTCTATGCCGAAAGAATTGGGCTTGGCCGCATCCACCTGCACATCAGTTTCAAAGCGTGCGCGTTCCAATTTCAAAGCTGGAAGTTCAGCGGCCACCGCCTTGTCCAAAGCCTTCGCCGTCTTACGCCGCGCAGCCGATAATGTGTCGGCTGCTTTTTCATAAATTACTTTGGTCTCTGCAAAAGCCACTTCCAAACTTTTCAATTTGGCCCCGCCATCTGAAAGCGCTTGCAGTTCAGTCTCGAACTTCGCGCGAACACCGGCCAATTGATCCACCGTGCATTTAAATTTCCGTGCTGCCGCCCGCAAGGCAAACAAGCGCTCCTCAGATTTTTCTAAATCTTTAGGGTCAAAAGCAAAGGCTCTTCGCGCTTCAAACATTGTACGTTGCGCTTCAGCAAATTCTAAAATCACTCTGTCGAGTGCCGCACAGACGAGGTCAAGCCTGCCGCCCGCCCCTTCCTTGCGGCGTTCTAATTTTCGCAAAGCCGCATGAAGCCTAGCCTCGCCAGAACTATCGCCCGCCAACGCATTTTCGGCATCGTCTAAAGCAGACACATATTGTTCAGACTGCATCATCAGCTGCCGCCTTTCAGCGAGGTGTTGTTCCTCATCCGGCTCTGGCCCAAGTTCGGAAAGTTCAGCAGCCGCATGTTCCAAATACTCGCGCTCAGCTTCGGCCCGCGCCATGAAAGCCTTATGTTCGTCCAGCGAACCCCGCGCCATTGTCATGGCTTGCCAAAGTGAACCCAGCTTTTCGACCTGAGTTTCCAACCCGCCAAAAGCATCCAGCAAACGCCGATGTGCGCCCACATCCACCAAAGCGCGGTCTGCATGTTGACCATGAAGTTCTACCAATAAAGCACTGATTTGGCGTAATAAATTTAAACTTACGGGTTGCTCATTTATGGTCGCCCGGCTCGGTCCATCAGCATTTTGAATGCGGCGGATAACAATTTCGCCCTCAGCTTCCACTCCCTGTTCTTCCAGCAAAGCATAGGCCGCATGGCCTGCAGGAAGGCTGAACGCTGCCGTAACGCTGCCCTTGGCTTGCCCGCTGCGCACCAAAGTTGAGTCCCCTCGCGCTCCCAAAGCCAAGCCTAAAGAATCGAGCAAGATTGACTTGCCCGCCCCTGTTTCACCCGTCAAAATGGTCAAGCCATTTTCGAGCGAAAGGTCGAGTTTTTCGATGAGAACAATATCGCGAATGGAAAGAGCGGTGAGCATAGACTCACTATAGCAAAGGTTTTTGCCCTGTTGCGAGGGGGAGAACAAAAAATAAACAAAAATTAGAACCGGTTGAAAATTTTGCTCATCCAGGAGGATTTATTTTCAATAGGTGCCTGCCCATTGGACGACACCAAATTATAGGCGTCCTTATACCATTGGCTACGCGGAAAATTATGGCCCAGAACGGCAGCAGCCGTTTGCGCTTCGGAGTTCACCCCCAGTGCTAAATAACTTTCAGCAAGGCGGTAAAGTGCCTCAGGAGTTTGCGACGATGTTTGATAATTCGTAACAACATTTTTGAAGCGATTTATACTTGCGAGATACGAACCTCTTTTCAGGTAATAGCGTCCCACTTCCATTTCCTTGCCTGCCAAATGGTCTCGCGCCAGCAATGCTCGGTTTTTTGCATCATTGGCATATTTGGAATCGGGAAAACGGCGCGACACTTCCTCAAGAGCTTCCAGTGCACGTTGCGTTTGCGATTGATCGCGTGACACATCCGCAATCTGCTCATACTGCGAAAGCGCGACCAAATAATATGCGTAAGGTGCATCCGCATGGCCGGGGTGCAATGTGATAAACCGTTGGCAAGCATTGATGGCATCGCCATATTTATTGGATTGATAATATGCAAAGCCTTGCATCAGAAGCGCTTTAGTTGCCCATTTTGAATAAGGATGAAGCCTTTCAACTTCAGCAAATTTCTTGCCCGCAGCACGGTATGAACCTGCCTTCAGCGAAGCCAGTCCATCATTGTAAAGTCCGGCAACTGCTTGCTCGTCTGATTGATTAAGATCTGGCGCAAGGGCTGGTTTTGATGAGCCCCCGCCGAAGAGGCCGCTAAATATATTGCGTGAATATCCAGGTGAGCTTCCAGCAGCAACCATCACAATGGCTGCTAAAAAGACTCCACTTCGAATCCGCCGCAACATTTGCCCTGCTCTCACACTGCGCCCCATAGACCTTCAACACTTTCAAATTGCAAAATACTATTTAGCCAATTTCGGCCAAACTTGGAAAGGCCCTTTAGAAGCACGAAACCCGGCGGAAATGTGACCGCCGGGCTCGTTCTAAAACTCACCAACTCAATTGCAGGTTAATTTGCTTGGCGGCGCAAGAAAGCAGGAATGGCCAATTGATCATCATCATAGCTGCTTTCTTCGACAATAATGGGTTCGGGCGCTGGCATGCGGCGTTGTGGCTGCGGTTGCATTTTTGGTTCAGCT
>JAYUPT010000043.1:0-2079 GCA_043759965.1 Aestuariivirga sp.
CCAGAAGATCACTCCAGAATTCGGCATCTCGAACAGGTGGAAATTTCATAAACCAAACCTTTCTGTCATTGACTGAAAGGTAAAGTAGCAATTCCAAAATCATATTTCAATAGATTTGTTGGTATAATTTTACATCTTCCAGTTAGCTACTATTTTGAATCACGTAGAACATAAACGGAACTAATTGACAAGAGCCTCTGTTGATAAATAGTCGGCATCCTCCCACAACAGGCCCAGTTCAGGAGTGTAGAGCGTTGGGTCTTGAAGAACGGCAAATTGATCTTCTCGCAATTCAGGTGCGATGAATTTCACCCGAACATTGGCCAACAAAAGTTGCCGCGCCTTGGGTGGCACTTGTACAATGTAAGTTTGTAGTTCCCGCGCCAACTTGCCTGAACCAATTTCAGGTACGCCAAGTTTGTCAACCCACGCTTTGGATTTTTCATCCATTGGAATGATCACCGGAACCATGCCACTTTCGATCATGCGGAAATCTTGGGCCACGCTGCGATATGAAAAATCAGTGCTGGTGCGATCCATCTTGAACCGCCCTAGAATTTCCTTGGCATCCAACCCTTTTTCGCCCAGTCGCCAATAGACTTCGCCAAAGTAATCGGCGATGGCTGCTGGCGAAAGCAAATCCGCCTCATGCTTCTGCAGCATCCGCGACATATCACCTGTCAATGCTTTGATCTCTGCGGGAGGCGGATAATCAGGGGCTGTGAAAACTGAAACAATGCTTTGAGCGATTGGTCGCTTGCCTTCACGATTACAGCGCCCCGCAGCTTGGGCAATCTGGTCCAGCCCGGCCTCGGCCCGCCACACCCGCGGAAAATCCACATCAACCCCGGCCTCAACCAAGCTCGTTGCAATGACGCGGCAGAATTGATTGTTTTCAAGTCGTGCCCGCACTTCTGTCAAAATCTTTCGCCGGTCTACGGCGCATTGCCGCGTGGTGAGATGCACAAGACCATCCAAGCAGGATTTTTGCGCCAGTTGATAAAGCGCTAAAGCATGTTTGCGGCTGTTGACGATGACCAGGCCCTGACTTGTTTGCTGAATCTCTGACAGCAGATCATAATTGTTCATCACACGCGGTTTTTGAATGGTGACGCGGCGCAATGAATTGGCGAGGTGATGTGGATCAGGTGCCAGTTCGCGACCTTCCAACGGCAGGCCTGCGGGATGATGGTCGACAAAATTTCGGGCATCGGTTGCGGGTTGGGTGGCCGTGCACAACACGATGCTGCATTTATAGTTTTTAGCCAGCTCATCCAACACTCGCATACAAGGTGACAGCAAATTGCGCGGAATGGTTTGGGCTTCATCTAATATGATCACGCTGTTGGCAATGTTATGGAGTTTGCGCGAGGCAGAGGCGCGCGATGCAAACAAGCTTTCAAAAAATTGCACATTGGTTGTAACCACGATGGGAGCCGCCCAATCTTCCATGGCCAGTTTCAATTTGTCGCGCCAGTCGCGGCGCTGGCCTTTGTCGCCTGCTTCATTGTCGATGGCCGAGTGATGTTCCAGAATATGTTCTGCGCCTAACAAATCACTAAAAATCTTTGCAGTTTGGTCGATGATAGATGTGAAGGGGATGGCGTAAATGATTCGGTCATGCCCGTGAAGTTTCGCATGATCTAAGGCAAAGCCAAGCGACGCCAGGGTTTTGCCGCCACCTGTTGGCACTGTGAGCGTAAACAGTCCCGGCTTTTGGGTGAATTGCGCCCGCACATGCTTGAGAATGTTAGTGCGCAAGCGATTGACTTCAGTATCGGCTTTCGACATCGCATTCATTTTCGCGTCAAATGCGGTTGTGAACTGTGGCAGCAGTTTTTGAAGTGGCTGCCATTCCCGATCACTCTTTCGATTTTCAAGTTTGTCGTAAAAGGCTTCGGTGTCTTTGTAGTCAGCATCCACCAGACAAGAAAAAATCATGCGGGTGAGAAATGAAAGTTGAAATGCCGCCCGCTTCTTGTCGGTCTTTGAAAAATCAAATGAAGGCACCAAGTTTTCTAAATCGAATGTCAATTCATCCCTCCAAACCCCATCCAATTCGTCTTTGAAGTTCTTCAC
>JAYUPT010000044.1:0-5023 GCA_043759965.1 Aestuariivirga sp.
CACTTTTGATAATATCATCCAGATTTTCGCTGACTACTTTTTCTGAAGGTGAAAGACCCTCACGCAGCACATTTGTTGAATCGCAGACCAGAACATCGATGCCCTTATCGCCCAATTCGCGAAAGCGCTGTTCGTTGATGGTTTTGCCTAGCACTGGAGTGCGGTCAATCTTCCAATCGCCGGAATGCAGCACTTTGCCATGGACTGTTTCAATATAGAGTGCGCAAGATTCTGGAATTGAGTGCGTGACATTGATAAATTCTAATTTGAAGCCACCAAGTGCAAATGGCTTGAGGGGGGCGTGGATGATCACTGGCACATCATCATCTATGCCGTGCTCAATGAATTTCAGTCTTAAAAGTTCTGCTGCAAAGGCGGTGCAATGCACTTCGCATTTCAGCTGAGGCCACAGCCATGCCACGGCCCCAATATGATCTTCATGGGCGTGGGTGATAACGAGGCCGGCAAAGCGTTTGCGGTTTTTTGTGATGAAGCTCACATCTGGCATGATCACGTCAATGCCGGGGTCGCGCTCATCACCGAATTTTACACCGAGATCAACCATTAGCCACTCGCGCGCATTGGCAGGGCCTGCGCCATAGCAATAACAATTCATGCCAATTTCGCCCGTGCCGCCTAATGGCAGAAGCACAAGTTCATCAGCATCAAATTTGTTTTTCTTTTTCGCGTTCATGCGGTTGAGTTCTCTGTTTCGGGGATGATACGAACATCACCTGCGTGGTGGATTGTGCTTGTGTTATTGTGATTTAGGACGAGGCCGCCATCTGGCGCTAGCCCCACAAAGGTGCCGTGCAGCAAGCCGCGCCCAGTGTCAAGGCTCATGGGTTTGCCAATGGCTGAACAACGGGCTTCCCAGCCTCGGTGGATATGGTGAAAGCCACGGGATTCGTCCCAAATTTGCAGCCATTTTTTCAGTTTGAGTTGGAGTATTGCGAATGCTTGAGCCACAGTTGCAGTGTGTGCGTGCGCGGCGATGCTTGTGGTTTTGTAAGGCAAATCTTGCGGCTCATGTAATACATTAACTCCCATGCCTAAGATCATGTTGCCTTCGTGCAATTCAGCCAGAATGCCACTGAATTTTGCGCCATTGATCAGGCAATCATTGGCCCATTTCAATGAGATATCTGCACCAGTGATGAAACTGGTTGCAACATCATGGATGGCAAGGGCTGCAACAAAGGAAATTTGACTGGCAGTGTTTGCAGGGGCAGTGAATGGGAATGTGTATGTTGAATAGAGATTGCCCGGCTTTGAAACCCAGTGCCGTCCCAATCTGCCGCGCCCCTCAGTTTGCTCGTCCGAGACAACCCAGAACGGCGCTGGTTCCCCAAAGTCTAAACGGCGGCGGGCTTCACTGTTTGTGGAGTCGACGGTTGCAAGGTGGTGAATGGGCGTGTTCATCACCCTCTAAAACAGCGAACCCGCAGCAGATATTGCGATAGCCAGAAGTGGCTGGGCAAACAGGCCAAACAACAACACGAAGAGGCCCGACACATAGACAACCCATTTCACCTCGCCATCCATTGCATCAAAGGCTTCAGCTGGTTCATCAAAATACATAATCTTGATCAAGCGCAAATAATAATAAGCACCCACAACAGAAGCCACCACACCGATGATGGCGAGGGGCCAGAGACCAGCTTTTACGGCGGCCAAGAATACGAAGAGCTTACCAAAGAAACCTGCAAGCGGTGGAATGCCGGCAAGTGAGAACATGAGCATGGCCAACATGAAGGCGTGGCCTTTGTTGGTTTTACCGAGGCCAGACAGATCTGAAATCTTTTCCAAATAAATCCCGTTGCGCCGCATGGCCAACACGCAAGCGAACACGCCCAATGTGGTGACGAGATAAATAAGCATGTAAACCAACACGCCCTGCACGCCTTCAATTGTGCCAGCCGCAAGGCCGACGAGTGCAAAACCCATATTGGCGATGGAGGAATATGCAAGCAAGCGTTTGATATTGTTTTGACCGATGGCTGCGAATGCACCCAGCACCATTGAGGCAATTGAGATCAGCACAACAATCTGCTGCCAATCATGCGTGATGTTTGCGAAGGGGCCGATCATCACACGGGTGAACAAGGTAATCGCGGCAATCTTGGGCGCTGCCGCAAAGAAGGCCGTGACTGGTGTTGGCGCACCCTCATAAACATCTGGCGTCCACATGTGGAAGGGCACGGCGGAAACTTTGAATGCGAGGCCCGCAATGATGAACACAATGCCGAATATGATGCCTAAGTTTGAACCTGAGAGCGCCAAGGCTTTGGCAATATCAGCAAATTGGGTGTGGCCGGTGAGACCGTAAACCAAGCTTGCGCCATAGAGCAACATGCCAGATGAAAGCGCACCGAGAACGAAATACTTCAATCCCGCTTCTGACGACTTAGCACTATCACGGTTAATTGCGGCCACCACATAAAGTGCCAAGGATTGCAATTCGATGCCCATGTAAAGCGAGATCAAATCATTGGCGCTAATCATCAGCATCATGCCAACGGTGGCGAGCATGATGAGGACCGGATATTCTTCCGAATCCATTTTGGTGCGTGCCAAATAGCGGCCAGACATGATGAGGGTGACGGCTGAACCAAGCAAAGCCAGCACTTTCATAAAGCGGGCAAAATCATCCACTACGAATGCGCCATCAAATGCATAGACGCGGGCTTCACCGGTTTTCCAAACAACCATTGCGGCAACCACGGCAAAGGAAGCAACGGCGGCCCAGCGGATGGCTGCTGATGTTACGCGTGAGCTGAACACACCTTCCAGCAAAAGCACCATGGCCAAAATGGCGAGGCAGATTTCAGGAAGGGCGGCGGCTGCGCCAATGGTTTGGAAAAATGGAATCATCATATCACCGCAAAAGATTCAAAATTGCTTCGACTGGTGCGCCGAATACATCGAGCAGCGGCGAAGGATAAATGCCGAAGAATAACGTGAGCGCAACCAATGGTGCCATCATGGCAAGTTCGCGCGGGGTCATATCCACAATATGTGCGAGAGACGTTTTTTCTAACTTGCCCAGCACCACACGGCGATAAAGCCACAAGGCATAACAAGCTGAAAGGATCACACCAAATGTTGCAAAGAAGGCCACCCATGTGTTGTCTTGGAAGGTTCCGAGCAATGTGAGGAATTCGCCAACGAAACCAGAAGTTCCGGGCAAGCCCACATTGGCCATGGTGAAGAACATAAACACGAATGCAAAAAGCGGCATACGGTGAACGAGGCCGCCATAGGCAGCGATCTCTCGCGTGTGCATACGGTCGTAAACCACGCCTACGCCCAAGAACAATGCACCAGACACCAAACCATGACTGACCATTTGGAATAACGCACCATCAATACCTTGGCGCGTGAAAGAAAAAATGCCCATGGTGACAAAGCCCATGTGTGCAACGGATGAATAAGCAATCAGCTTTTTCATGTCTTCCTGCATAAGCGCCACCAACGACGTGTAGATGATCGCTACAACTGACAGCGTGTAAACCAGAGGTTGGAAGTAATGGCTAGCATCAGGGAACATGGGCAGCGAGAAGCGCAGGAAACCATAACCACCCATTTTCAACAGGATCGCAGCAAGGATCACCGAGCCCGCGGTTGGAGCTTCAACGTGCGCATCTGGCAACCAAGTGTGGACCGGCCACATGGGCATTTTCACGGCAAAGCTTGCGAAGAAAGCCAACCAAAGCCAAGTTTGCATTCCGGCCGGGAATAGGTCTGGTTTTGAAAGCAACGTAATATCTGTGGTGCCTGCATGCCAATACATTGCAATGATGGCCAGCAACATGAGCACCGAACCAAGCAAAGTATAAAGGAAGAATTTGAAACTGGCATAAACGCGGCGCGGACCGCCCCACACGCCGATGATCAAGAACATCGGGATCAAACCTGCTTCAAAGAACACATAAAACAAAACAATGTCGGTGGCGCAGAACACACCGATCATCAAAGTTTCGAGAACCAAAAACGCGATCATATATTCGCGCACGCGGGTTTTAACGAACCAACTGGCTGCTATACAAATTGGCATCAAGAATGTGGTGAGGATGACGAATGGCATAGAAATGCCATCCACACCCATGCGGTAACCAGCGATGGAGCCGAGCCATGGGTGGTCTTCTACCAATTGATAACCCGCCACACTGTTATCGAAGTTTTTCAAAATCAATAGCGAGACTAGAAAGGTGATGATAGTGGTCCACAGTGCGGCCCAACGCGCATAACGTGCGGCGGCTTCATCTTCGCCACGGGCGAAAAGAATGAAGGCAGCTCCTACCAGTGGCAGGAATGTGACGACTGAGAGCAAGGGCCAGTTTTGCATTTAGTGAGCGCCCCCGAACGTGAACCAAGTGATAACTGCTGCAACGCCAATGAGCATGGCGAAGGCATAGTGGTAAACATAACCCGTTTGCAGACGATTGACCTGAGCCGTGACGCCTGTGACTGAAGCCGCTACACCATCTGGCCCGAAGCCATCAATGATTTGGCCATCACCCGTCTTCCACAAGAAGCGGCCAAGCCACATGGCAGGGCGCACGAAAATAAAATTATACAACTCGTCGAAATACCATTTGTTGAGCAGGAACTGATAAAGCGGCTGGTGCATGGCAGCGAGACGCTTGGGAATGGATGTGTCACGGATATAAAACACAAACGCCAATGCTAAGCCGGAAAGCATGGCAATGGTTGCAGACCACTTCACCAAACTTGGCACCAAATGCATGTTATGCAGAATTTCATTTTCGGGTGCGCGGTAAAGTGCTTTGCCCCAGAACAATGCTTCCTCGTGACCGATGAAAAACGGCTCAAAATACCAGCCGGCAAAAATCGCTCCCGCAGCCAACACATAAAGCGGCACCAGCATAACTTTGGAGCTTTCATGGATGTGCGAAACAGTTTCCGCATCGGCATTGGTTTTGCCATTGAAGGTCATAAACGCCAAGCGCCATGAATAGAATGAGGTGCAGAAGGCGGCGATGACAAGTAGGCCATAAGC
>JAYUPT010000045.1:0-2061 GCA_043759965.1 Aestuariivirga sp.
CCTTTATATTGAAACGTGAAAAGGGTGAGAAGCACTGCTATGGTGATGGGAACCACATAAGGCTCAAAACCTTTGTTGATAACGGTTAAGCCTTCAACGGCTGAAAGCACCGACATGGCAGGCGTTATCATCGCGTCACCAAAGAAAAATGCAGCTCCAATAATGCCAAGGCCCAGCACAATGCCGCCTTTCTTCTTCAGCAGATTTTCAACCAAAACAACCAACGAAAGTATGCCGCCTTCGCCTTGATTGTCGGCGCGCATCAGCATGATCACATATTTAAGCGTAACGACAATAATGAGCGCCCAGAGCAGAAGCGAGACAACACCAATTACGGCCAAGCGCAAATCACCGCCACTTGCCACAACCGGGTGCAAAGCTTCGCGCATGGCATATAGCGGGCTGGTGCCAATATCGCCGAAGACCACGCCAATTGATGCGAAGGCGAGTTTAACTTTGGCTTTATCAAAAGTGCCAGCACTGGTTGTTACTGCAGTCATAAAAGCCCCCTGGCCGTTTGGTGTTTTTGCTGCATTTTATGGTGCAGTTACAACGGCGCGGCATTCAGCAGGTAGGCTAGACAGAGTCAAGGGGGGCGGCGGCACATAAGGCTTTGCGTTAGGCTTAGGTTTTTGTACTGCCCATGGAACAGGCCCCATCCAATAAGCCAGTTCATCGCCGCAGCCAGTGCCATCCTTAGGGGCGGGCTTCCATTGGTTTTTGCAGCCCTTCATACCTTCGGGGCAATTAAGCCTGATGTGGAAATGATAGTTATGGCCATAAAGCGGGCGCACTTTGGCAAGCCAAGAACGATCGCCTGTGGCCCATTTGCACAGCTCGGCTTTAATGGGTGGGTGCACGAATATGCGGGCTACCTCCGGATATGATGCAGCACGCTTGACCAGTTTGGCGCGAGACTCAGTCCAGACTTTTGGGTTTATGCGCTTGCGGTCGAGAACCATTATTGTTGCAGATATGTTTTCGCGTTCTTTTGGAGTTAATCTGCGGTCTGGCATGGGGGTGAACCACACGTCGGCATCTAATCCAATTTGGTGGCTGGCATGACCTGTTAGCATTGGCCCGCCGCGTGGCTGGGCCATATCGCCAACCAGCAATCCATTCCAGCCGTCATTTTCTTTGGCTTCTTGGGCTAAACGTTCCACCACATCCACCATTTGCGGCAAGCCCCAATTGCGGTTGCGCGACAGGCGCATCACCTGCCATGCTGGGCCGTTGACGGGTAGCGCTTTGCCTCCAGCCATGCAGCCGCGCGCATAATCTCCAATGGCACGGGATTTTAGATTGGCTGGAAGTCTCTCATTGCCAAAGAGTTTTTTGGCAGGAACTTTATCGATATTGCCAATTGGTTGCGGTGTTGCTGCAAGGGCCGCCAAGGTTTTTTGGTCGTTTACGGTTTGGGCATGAAGCCCTGTTGCCAGCAAGGTTGCAGCGCAGGCGAGAGCTGCCATGAACCTCAGCATGAAATTATTTTTTGCGAAATGCATCGAGTGAAACCACCTTAGGTGCCGTATCTGCTTCGGGTGTTTCTTCACCTTCGGCTCCATCTTGGTTTGGTTCTTTGGCGGCCAATTTTGGTGAAATTGCGGGTTTTGCTTCAGCTTCTTCAGTTGCCACTTCAAACTGCAAACCAAATTGCACTGCGGGGTCGAGGAAACCTTTTACAGCAGCGAACGGCACCACCAGTTTTTCTGGAATATTATCAAACGTAAGCTCTACTTGGAAACGCTCTTCAGTGACGGCGAGATTGTAAAACTGGTGTTGTAACACCACAGTCATCTCGCGCGGATAACGTTCAGCCAAACGCTCACCAATAGACACACCCGGAAAACGCGTATTGAAGGCGATATAAAAGTGATGGTCGCCCGGCAGACCAGATTTTTCAACTTTGCGCAAAGCTTCGCGAACCACGCCTTTTAACGCGTTTTGGGCCAATTGATCATAACGCATCAGGTCTTCAGGCATTTATTTCTCACAAGGTGTTCGACTCAAGGCCGCAACATAGCTGGAGAGATGGGGGCTTGTCACGCTTTGGTGGATTTG
>JAYUPT010000046.1:0-13891 GCA_043759965.1 Aestuariivirga sp.
TCACTTGATCCCAAGGTTGATGGTCACGGGCACTGTAAAGTTGGAATGATAGGTTCTGCGGCATAGGGGGCCTCCTCGTTAGCTGCAAGTTGCGGAATAGAGATCACGGATTATGAAATTGGGCTTTGCCGATTTATCATCAGCACTAAATTCAATGGTTCTGGTTTCGCCAGGCAAGAGATCAAAAGCGCTATCAGAAAAATGACCCGCCACATCAGCTTCAAGTGAAACATAATAGGCTGGCTTTTCTGCGCTAAGTGTCAGCGCTGCGCCATTGATTTTTAATGTTATTTTTGAATCTTCAAAGGCATAAGACTTATAAGGTTTGAGCGCGAAATGGTTTTGATCCGAACTGTTCAACGTAATGTGCAATATGGCATTGTCCAATTCAGCGGCATCGAAGGCCATGAGTTCAAGTGAACGATCAACCGGAACTGATTGTTTCGTTGCGTTAATTTTACGGCGCTCACCATTGGGTTTAACTGCTTCACAAAGAACTTCGGCATCCGCAGCATTCAAACCATCATTCACAGCCATAATGCTGATGGTTTTGCCATCCTTAGAAGGAACCGCAAATGCAGCCAACGGGGCATAAAAACGCCGCGCCATATAGTGAAGCGCTTTCCAAGCTCCGCCATGGTCAAGCCCGCTCCATGAGGCCACCGGCCAAGTGTCATTGAGCTGCCAATATAGCGTGCCCATGCAATGCGGTTTCAGCGTGCGCCAATATTCGACAGCAGTGCGCATAGCCAAGCCATGCTGAATTTGGCTCACATAAACAAAGTCATCAAACTTCATCGGGAAGCGGAAATAACGGAACATGGTCTCGGCAATGCGGGCATTGCCACCCTTGTTTTTCTGGTGGCTATCCATCACCGGAGACGCGATATTCATGTCAGACGCAGAGGCAAACTCCCTCATCGCCGCCATAGAGGGGAAGGACTGAAAACCAAATTCTGAACAGAAACGCGGTGTCACATCACGGTAGTGATCGAAGTCTTTGCCCTCATGCCACACCGACCAGAAATGCATATCGCCTGATCTGTCATCATGCCACGCATCACCGAAAGACATAAGGCCGGGTGATGGCGAAGAAGGCCACCACAAGGCTGATGGATCGGCCTTCACCATTGTTTCTTCAATGCAGCGATTGAGGCGATCATAATTCACCAAATAGCGATCACGATTATTGCGCGATTCTTCAAACCATGTGAGCGCACCCAACAATTCATTATCGCCACACCACAAAACCATCGATGCATGATGACCCAAGCGCCGCACTTGATAATCAACTTCCGCGCGGACTTCATTCAAGAACTCTGGTGTTGAAGGATAAAGGCTGCAGGAGAACATAAAATCCTGCCACACCATCAGGCCCAACTCGTCGCAGAGATCATAAAAATAATCCTGCTCATAAAAACCACCGCCCCACACGCGCAGCATGTTCATGTTGGCGGCAACGGCAGCACGGAGCAATTTTTCCGTAAGTTCTGGTGTTGCTTGTGAGGGCAAAGCATCAGCCGGAATCCAATTGGCGCCTTTGCAAAAAATCTCATGGCCATTCACTTTGAAGGCAAACCGCGCACCCACCTCATCCGGCGTGGTGATCAGTTCAACATGGCGCAAACCCACGCGACGCTTGAGTGTATCATTTCGCGTTGTAACTTCGAGATCATAAAGATGTTGCGCGCCAGAGCCCGCAGGCCACCACAAAATCGGTTTAGTGATTTGAAACGTTTCAGTGTGGGCGCTATCATTCACGCGAATCTTGCGCGTCTCGCCAGCAAAATGAATTGCAACGTCAGCCGCACCAGCACCAACATATGAGACCGTAACATCAACTTGCACAGCACCACTTGGCAAATGCCGCTGCGAAGTTTGCACATGCTCAACCCGCACATCATCCAGAGGCCGCAATTTAATGTCACCATAAAGCCCAAACGGCGCAATTGCCAAATTCCAATCCCAGCCATTGTGGCATTGGGCTTTGCGCAACATGTTGGGGTGTGGAATGGGGCAATTGCTGAAAGAATAAGGAATGAAAAATGGCTGTGCCACTTGCTTTGCAGCAGCAGCTTTCTCATTGGAATGAAACACAATGCGAATTTCATTCTCGCCCTGCTGCAATGATTTTGAAACATCTGGCCGGTAACGCCTGAATGAATTTTCAGCCGATAGAACTAAATCTCCATTCACAAAAACATCAGCCACCGTATCAAGATAAGTTATATCAAGATACCAACCGCGCTTCACATCACCCGTGAATTGAAAAGCTCGCGAGGCTTGCCAAGCCTCGCCCGCAACCCAGCGCACAGCATATTCATTGCGGCCTTTATAAGGATGGGAAATTTGACCCGCTGCAACCAAGGCCGAATGCACATCCCCAGGCACAGCCATAGCAGCATTATGTTTGCTGTCTAAACTCTTGAGTGCCCATGTTCCGGCAAGATCTATCATAAATTAGAGCCTATCGCCGCTAGCCTCATCGAACACCGAGGCCAAACCAATACGGAAGCGCACGCCAACTTTTTGTCCGGGTTCAAAATGCTGGTTTGATTCAACGCGAGTACTGAACAAAGTATCGTCGATCTTAAGCCACACCAAACTATCTGAACCCATAGGTTCAACAAGATCTACAACCCCTTTATACACATCGCTGCCTGCTTTGGAGGCTGCCATATCAAGCTGAATATGTTCTGGCCGAACCCCTAAAACTGCGGCCCCTGCCTTAAGCGGAGTATCTGGCAAATAATCTTTAAGAGGAATTTTTTGCGCACCCATATGGAACACCGCTTTAGCACCGGCGCCATGGATTTCGCCCTTCAGAAAATTCATCGATGGCGAACCAATAAAGCCTGCCACATAAAGATTCTTCGGTTTGTTATAAATCGTTTGCGGCGCATCCAATTGTTGAATGGTGCCGCCTTTCATAACGGCAATGCGGTCGGCCAAAGTCATGGCTTCAATTTGATCATGCGTCACATAGATCATGGTGTTGGCCAAGCGTTGATGCAGACGCTTAATTTCAACGCGAAGCTCAGCACGGAGTTTCGCATCAAGATTGGACAACGGTTCATCAAACAGGAACACATCCACTTCGCGCACCAAAGCACGGCCAATAGCGACACGCTGGCGCTGGCCGCCGGAAAGGGCAGTCGGTTTGCGCTGTAACAACTCATTGAGCTGTAGCATTTCCGCAACACGCTTCACGCGCTTTTCAATTTCTTCTTTCGGCAAACCAGAAACGCGAAGACCAAATGAAAGATTCCGCTCAACCGTCATTTGTGGATAGAGCGCGTAGGATTGGAACACCATGCCAATACCGCGATCTTTGGGTTCTTCCCATGTAACGTTCTTACCTTTGATGAAAACCTGTCCTGCAGATTGCTCTAGCAACCCTGCAATGCAATTCAACAATGTGGACTTGCCGCAGCCCGATGGACCCAGCAGCACCAAAAATTCGCCATCCATAATATCAAGATCAAGTGCTTTTAAAACTTGCACCGAGCCATAGCTCAAGGCCATTCCGCGAACGGATACGCTTGCAGTTGTCGATTTAGTCATGTGATCAGCCCTTCACAGCGCCGGCCGCAATGCCGCGCACAAAATATTTTCCAGAGAAGAAGTAGATGGCGAGTGGCACAATTCCGGTGAGAATTGTGGCGGCCATATCGACGTTGTATTCCTTCACGCCTTGCCCAGTGTTGACAATGTTATTGAGCTGCACCGTCATTGGATAATTGGTTGGGCCTGCATAAATCACGCCGAACAAAAAGTCGTTCCAGATGCCGGTAACCTGCAAAATCACCGCCACCGTCATGATCGGAACCGCCATCGGCAAAAAAACTTGGAACAGAATACGCCAATAACCTGCACCATCAACACGCGCAGCCTTGAACAATTCTTGCGGCAGTGACGCGAAGTAGTTGCGAAACAGCAAGGTCAAAAGCGGTAAGCCGAATATGGTATGCACCAAAACCACGGCAGGCAATGTGGAGAAAATGCCAAGCCAACGCGTGATGATAACGATCGGGTAGATCATCACCACATAGGGAATGAAGCTTGCCAGCAGCAAAATGGTAAAAAATGCTTCCGAATATTTGAAGGGCCAATTGGCTAGCGAATAACCAGTGACGCAAGCAACTGAGATCGACACGATGACCGATGGCACCGTGATTTTCAGCGAGTTGATAAAGCCCGGTTTGATGCCTTCACAGTAAAGACCCGTACAAGCCTGGCTCCATGCCTTGACCCAAGGAGCAAAGGTTGGATTGTTTGATGGAGAGAACAAGTTGCCTTCGCGGATGGCATCCAAGTCTTTCAGCGATGTGATAATCATGATGTAAAGCGGAAAAAGGAAAAACATACTGCACAGAATCAACACGCCGTAAACAATTGCGCGCGGCAAAGTAATGAACTTCTTCGGTTTTGGACCAGAAGGACCCTCAATCGTGGTTATAGTGTTCGACATGATTTATTGTCCCTTTTTGCCAAATTCCATCCTAATCCAAGGGATCAGGATGACGGCCATCGACAACAGCATCACAGTTGACGCGGTTAAAGACTGGCCAAGGTTGGCGGTAAAGTTTTGATAGATGTAACGCGATGGCACATCAGACGACACGCCGGGCCCGCCGTCGGTAATTGCAATAACCAAATCGAAAATGCGAATAGCCCCCGACGCCACGAAAACAAATGTGGTGACCAACACGGGCTTCATCATCGGTAAAACGATTTGCAAATATGTGCGCCATGTTGGAATGCCGTCAATTTTGGCGGCCTTCCAAATTTCTTCATCAATGCCGCGAAGACCCGCCAGCATGAGTGCCATCACAAAACCAGTGCCCTGCCAGAGGCCCGCTATGACAATGGCATACATCACCATTTTCTGGTCGGCGATCCAGCCAAATGAAAAGCTTTCCCAACCTAAACCACGCACAGCTTTTTGAAGGCCATATTCCGGAGAAAAGATCCACGCCCAAACGTGACCGGTCACGATGAATGACAGAGCAAAAGGATAAAGAAAGATGGTGCGGAACACGCCTTCAGCACGAATTTTTTGGTCCATCAAAACTGCGATGAGAAAGCCAAATATCATGACGAAAATAATGGATAAAAATGCGTAAGTTACAACATTCGGATAAGACCCTGAACATTGCAGTTTCCAAGACGCCGTCCCTATTTCAGAAAGTGCCGGACAGTCCATCCAGCGGCTACTGTTGAACAGGCGGTCGTAATTGGCAAAACCTATAAACTTGTTCCACCATTCGGCTGGTGTGAACAGTGGCAGCACTCTCATGGATGTGAATGAGAACAATATGACCCACAGCGTGCCACCCACAAATACGAACAACGCAATCAAAATCATCGCCAATGAACCGAATTTTGAATGTTGGTTTTCGTAGGGTGCAAACCATGGAACGAGGCTGAGCGTTCCCACGATGGACAACAGACCCACAACCGAAGGCAAAGTTGCGCCACTCGGAGCCGCCGCATCGTTTAAATTCAACACGACGAGAAACAATGCGAAAATTATTGCAAGATAGATTGCTTTATAACTGAGTTTGCGGAACGGAATGTCGAGTAGCGTAAGTGCAATACCGGCTGGTATGATAAAAAATGCGGCACCTGCGACACCGCTGAAAACGGTCCAAGGTGTCCACCCGAAACCTACGAGAAACGCAACACTTGCCGCAGCTGCAAACGTTGTGTCGCGCGTGCGGCGCGCAAAGTTCGTCGTTTCAAAACTGTCTTGCAGGGCGCGCTTGCCATAAAGTGCTGCTGCATAGACGATTGCGGTTAGCGCCAAAAGCTTCAGCATAAAAAAGCCGAGGTCAAAAACTAGCGCACTACCACCGACGTGCTTTTTGACCGCAACAAACCAATTAGCTTGCTCAAACACGCCGTAAGCTAAAAGACCTAGTATGGCAGCAAGCGCTGTAGCAATAGAATACACAATAACCGCCGGAACGCGGTCGCGCGTGAAGACATAGCGCGGATTAATGGAGGCTGTGGCCATTGCCTGACTTCACTTTCGAATGCAGAGCCGACCAACAAATCTCGCTTGGCAGATATTACCAATCGAAAACGCCGCCCGGAGTTCAAGTAATTTGAAAAATTAGAAAGTACAGCACGCCCCACCGCGAAGCGGGACGTGCTGCTTATCTTTAGCCCACTCTTAGGTCTTAGGAGCGTTCTTGATGATTTCAACAAACTTGGCTTGCGTATCAGCAGCCGTGATTGCTGGATCAGCCATGAATGCTGTGAACAAATCATTGATCTGGTTGATCGAGTCACGATCAATCATCTGCACGTCGTTCGGGAACACGGCAGTTGACTTATCGAGAATTTCCAGACCCTTCTTCATGCAATCATTTGCAGCGCCAAGATCAACGTCTGCCCGCATTGGCAGCGAACCCTTCTTCAGGTTGAAGGCAACTTGCACTTCCTTGGTGACCAAGGTTGCAGCCATCTTCTTTTGAGCTGCTGTCACTGCTGGATCTTTGTTCTTTGGGAAGTAGAACACGTCACCGCCTGTATTCAGAACCGGGGTTACACCCAGACCTGGCAAGCAGTCATAGTCCTTACCAGCAACCAAGTTGGCAACAGCAAATTCACCGCCTGCCCAGTCACCCATAATGTTTGCACCAGCTTTACCTTGGATAACCAGTGCTACAGCTTCGTTCCACTGTGGAACCATCTTGTCTGCTGGTACGAACGCGCGCACTGCAGCAAGTGCATCAAACACTTTGCCGAATTCTGGTCCGCCAGCGATTGCAAGGTCACGATCTTTGTAAACCTTTACAAAGTTTTCGAGGCCCGAAAGAGCAACAAGCACGTCGCCTACCAGCAAGCCGACCGGCCAACCTTGTGCGAGTGACAATGGCTGAATGCCCTTGGCCTGCAATGCAGGACCTGCGGCTACCATTTCAGCCCAGTTTTGTGGAGGCGCAATGCCTGCATCTTCATAAACCTTGCGGTTGGTCCACATCCATTGGGCCGAGTGCAAGTTTACAGGAACGCAATAAACTTTGCCGTCTTTGGTGCAGCTTTCGAGCTGTGAAGCAGGACGCAGAATTTTTGCCCATTCACCAGCTGTTGCAACATCAGTAATATCTTCCAGAAGACCAGCAGCAATCAGCTCATCAGCATCTTTGCCTGGGTTCAACTGGGTCGCACCCATAGGGTTGCCACCGAGAATACGCGAAATGATGATTGGACGCGCAACGTCGCCAGAACCAGCAATAGCACCGTCAACCCATTTATCGCCAGAGGCATCAACTGCCTTGGCAAATTCGGCAACAGCAGCGGCTTCACCACCCGATGTCCACCAATGTGTAACTTCCAGATCAGCTGAATAAGCAGCGCCACTGGCCAATAATGATGCCGTAAGAGCAAGTCCTGCAGCAAATTTCTTCAATCCCATGACAATTTCCTCCCTTGTCGTTTTGTGGATACTTTTCGACGCTATTTGAAAAAAAATTGTTTTGCAACGTTTCAGATCAAGATTCACAAAATATTTTTATGCTGCATTGCACAAAGCTATTTAAGGGGTTGTATCGTTTCAGATTAACGATAGTGTTCATTTTGCTATGGCCAAACCCCAAGACCCCCATTCCCGCCCCACCTTGCGCACTTTGGCGCAAATTACCGGTCTTGGCATCTCCACAGTCAGCCAAGCCCTGCGTGATAACCCTGAAATTGCCGAAGATACCAAGCGCCGCGTGAAGCTGGCAGCCCTGCAAGCTGGCTATTTGCCAGACCGTGCAGGGGTGCGTTTGCGCACTGGCAAAACCAATGTGATCAGCTTAATTTTGAACACCGAAAGCAATGCCACAGGTTTCACCGAACATATTGTGCTTGGCATTTCAGAAGCGCTGGCCAACACCGCCTATCATTTGGTGGTCACCCCCTACAGCCTTGATGACCCCATGGCCCCAGTGCGGTATGTGGTTGAAAATAAACTTGCCGATGGTGTTATCATTTCTCGAACCCAAGCTGATGATCAGCGCGTGCGCTATCTCACAGCTAATCACTTGCCCTTTGTCACCCATGGCCGCACCGATTGTGGCATTGACCATGCTTACCATGATTGTGATGGTGAAAGTTTTGGCAGGCTTGCTGTAGATATTTTAGCAGGCCGTGGGCGCAAACGCATTGCCCACTTAAAACCACCCCCAAGCCTGTTCTATCACGAGCATACAATGAAGGGATTTACTGCAGGTTTGCACGCCCATGGCCTTGCTGAATTTCCACTGGGCAACTTCAGCATCGATTCCAACATTACCGACGTTAGAAATCACGCGAAGTCATTTACGAAGAATGTCGAAGCGCCCGATGGTTATGTGAGCTCCAGTGAGTTGATGACCATGGCCTTGATTTCGGGTCTTGAAGAAGCTGGACAAAAAATTGGCCGCGATTTTGATTTTGTTACAAAACAATCATCGCCCTTTATTGGTTGGTTCCGGCCTGAACTTATTTTAATCAACGAAGACCATCGTTTAGCTGGGCAAGAACTGGCCCGCGCAGTTCTAGGTGTAATTGAAGGCAAGGATGTGAAATCCTTGCAGAGCTTAGCAACATTCAAGCTCTAACCTATCAGTCCACAATCTAAGCATTTGCTCTTTGCGCCATGATTGACATAAAACACCATGAACGCAAAACAAAGGGCATGATCATGACGGACCGCACCTATTACGCTCCCCAAGGGGGATTGCCCCCGCAAACGCAACTGCTCACCGGCCGCGCCGTTTTCACCACAGCTTACGCAGTAATCCCCAAGGGTGTGATGAATGATATTGTCACCAGTTCATTGCCCTTCTGGACCCAGACAAGAGCATGGATCATCGCACGGCCGCTCTCCGGATTTGCCGAAACTTTTTCGCAATATATTATGGAGGTGAGTGCTGGCGGCGGCAGTGATCAACCAGAACCGGACAAAAATGCTGAAGCTGTTTTGTTTGTTGTTGAAGGCAGTGCGGCCTTAACAATTGCAGATAAGAAACATGTGCTGGTTCCTGGCTCGTACGCATACATTCCAGCCGGAACATTATGGAGTTTTGTAAACGCCACCGGCAAACCTTGCCGTTTCCATTGGATTAGAAAATCTTATGAGGCGGTTGAAGGCATAGCTGCACCAAAAGCATTCGTTCTCAATGAAAAAGATGTGGCTCCACATACAATGCCAGACACCAATGGCGCATGGTCCACCACGCGCTTTGTGGATCCAGCCGATCTTTCCCACGACATGCATGTGTCAATTGTGAATTTTGAACCAGGTGGTGTTATTCCCTTTGCTGAAACGCATGTGATGGAACATGGGCTCTATGTGTTGGAAGGCAAGGCCGTTTACCGCCTCAATCAAGATTGGGTGGAAGTGGAGGCCGGAGATTTCATGTGGCTCCGCGCCTTCTGCCCACAAGCTTGTTATGCCGGAGGGCCCGGCAGATTCCGTTACCTCCTCTATAAAGACGTGAACCGCCACATGAAGCTAACGCTCAAATGAAAATTGAGCCGCTGACCAAGCAGGGTTTTGCGCCCTTCGGTGATGTGGTGGAGATGGAAGGTGCTGAACAGTGCAGCATCAACCAAGGCTTTGCAACGCGCTTTCACGATGTGGCAAAAATTGAGGTGGGCGAAGGCGAAGCGATTATCAGCATCTTCACAGCACTCCCTCGCCCTCAACCAATTGCCGTCAAACTGATGGAACGCCACCCCTTAGGCAGCCAGTTATTCTATCCTTTACAAAATGAAGATTGGTTTGTGCTGGTGTGCGAGAATCCACACGACGAAAAATCTTATCGAGTTTTTAAAGCCAGCGGCACCCAAGGTGTGAACTACAAACCAAACACCTGGCATCACCCTTTGCTGGTTTCGCGAGAAAGCCGCTTTCTCATAATCGACCGCAAAGGGGCGGGAGATAATTTGGAAGAAGTTTGGTTGGAGAAAGAGCTGGCACTCAGTTTCTAAAACTTCTCATGCCAATGTTTTGCAATATCAATGCGTTTTGCAATCCACACTTTGTCATGGGCCAAAACATAATCAATAAATTTGGCGAGGCCCAATGCCCGTCCAGGCCTTCCCGCCAAGCGGCAATGTAACCCAATTGACATCATCTTCGGTGATCCGGCTTTGCCCTCGGCATAAAGGCAATCAAACGAGTCCTTCAAATACTGATAAAAATGCTCACCCGTATTGAAACCTTGCGGCGTTGCAAAGCGCATGTCATTGGCATCTAGTGTGTAAGGAATAATCAAATGCCGCGAGCCATCGGCCTTGGGCAACCAATAAGGCAAATCATCAGAATAATCATCCGATGAATACATGAAGCCACCTTCTTCCATCACCAGCTTTGTAGTGTTCATCGAACAGCGCCCGGTGTACCAACCCAGTGGTCGCTCACCCGTCACTTCCTTATGAATGCGAATGGCCTCAGCGATTGAAGCACGCTCGTCCGCTTCGCTCATGTCCTTATGCTCAACCCATTTCAAACCATGCGACGCAATTTCCCAACCGGCCTCCTCCATTGCTGCAACTTGATCAGGGGAGCGTTGCAGCGCTGTGGCCACGCCATAAATGGTGAGTGGAATTTTGCGGCCTGTGAACATGCGCCACAACCGCCAAAAGCCAGCCCGCGCCCCATATTCATAAATCGATTCCATATTCCAATGGCGAGTGCCGGGCCAAGCCGTAGCCCCCACAATCTCCGACAAAAATGCTTCCGAAGCTGCATCACCATGCAGAATGTTATTCTCACCACCTTCTTCATAGTTAAGAACAAACTGTACAGCCACTAATGCGCCACCCGGCCATTTCGGATCAGGAATGGCGCGGCCATAGCCTTTCATATTGCGCGGGTAATCACTCATGCAGCACCTTCAATAAATTTGCGCTCAATGGCAAGACCCTGCCACTCATCACCCTCATCAGCGAAGATCAACGTGTATGGACCTTTATATTCGGCGGCGCGTGCCGCCGCCAGCCATTTAGCATTATCGGCTTCATCCAATTTCAAACCAGACGCAAAACTGGTTTTAGCATGGCAGAGTTCAGCGCGCGCAAAGATCGATTGCAAATCAGCATATTTCGTTGCTCCATGCCAATTGCCAGTATCCGCCAGAAATCCAAGTGAAGGCCCCACCGCGTCTAACACATGATGCACAGCCGCAGGCGTGGACAATGTCTCAAACCAATTTTCCGTCACCACCCGCACCCCATGTTTCACGCCGAGACTCGCAAGAGTTTTTAATCCGTCCACGGATGATTTTAACGCGGCTTCTGATGGCGCGGCCTTGCCAGCAATCACGCGAGCATTCTCGGCACCCAGATGTGCAGCACTTTCAATCCATCTCGAAATCCACGCCATGTCTTTGTCGCGCGTGCTGGGGTTAGTAATGTCGCCATCATCAATCAATAAAGTTTGAATGACAACACCATGATCGCGAAATAATTTGGCGGTCTCGCGCAAATAAACAATCTCTTGTGAGGCCAAATGAAAATGACAAATCTCCACGCGCCCAAAGCCGCGTGCAGCAAGTTCCGCAGGCAATGCCTCCAGCGGAATTTTCTCAAGCAGATTGTGAACGCTCCAGGTTGAAACTGCGATAAGGTTTTGTGTCATAAAGCCAACTTATGTTAAGAGCCAAGCATGGAAAAACTTAATCGTATCACGTTGCTCGACAACAGCAAGCGACCGAAAGCTCCGAAGATTGAAAGTCTAACCCCCGCCCAGCGTCGCCAAGGCCGCCGCCTCAGCCTCTTTCACAATCATCACCGCGAGCAATTGCGCGAAGTGGAAAGCGCTATCGTGCACATTGATGGCAGTCTTTTGGGTAAAATTTCCGAACTGGACATGCGCCACAACTTTAAAGTCTTCGGCAACATGTGTGGCCTAGAATGCCAAATGCTCAGCGGCCATCACGGCATTGAAGATCTAGCCATGTTTCCAGTGTTGCATGAAATTGGTGATGCCGGATTAAAAAAAGTGGTGGAGCGTCTGATTGCCGAGCATCTGGTGGTGCATGAGCTGATTGAGGAGTTGGAAGTCTTGGCCCACCAAACCATTCAGTCTCCGACGCCTGAAAATTACGCCAAACTAAAATCCACTTTCATTGAATTAAACAACTGCGTGCAGTCGCATTTCGGATATGAGGAAACCGAACTTGAGGATGCGCTGGGTCTGATTGGTGTGGGGATTTGACAAATGCCATTACCGACTTTCGTCTCTGCTCGACTTGTTTGTCTCGCAAGCCAAGCAAGCTTATGCCATTGCACTCGCGCATCGGGCCGCCAAGTTCTTCACTTGGCGGCGGAAAGATGCACCAATTAAGAAAGTGCCACGGTCCTTGCCGTGGCGCGGCTGATTTCCGACCAGCCTTAACTTACCATCTCAGCGCCTCCGTTACTCTTTGGGAGGCGACCGCCGCTCCTTAATCGTCATGGCAAACTACCCACCATACGCTGGACAACATATACTTTGTAGTGTATATATTTAGGGATGAGTTGGTCCGTCCTTTTTCATGTTACTTTCGCAGAAGAGTTTCAGGACTTTTCGCAATCCGTATAAGATGAAATCGCTGCAATTGCGGGGCTGTTGGCTGCTGTGGGGCCATTGCTGAAACGACCTCATGCCGACACGCTTAAGGGATCGCGCTTCGCCAACATGAAGGAATTGCGGTTTGATGCTGATGATGGAGTATGGCGACTTGCCTATGCCTTCGACCCTGAACGCAAAGCCATATTGCTGGTGGCGGGTGACAAATCTGGCACGTCGTCGGCACGCTTCTATAAAACATTGATTGCCAAAGCTGACACCCGCTTTGCAACACATCTAAATGAAATGAAGAAGAGGACTAAGAAATGAAAACAGCCATTCCGTTGAAACAGGTTATTGCCGGATTTTCGCCTGCCCGCAAAAAACATATCAAGGCTCGCACTAAGGAATTGATTGCCGAAGAAATGGCCTTGCGCGATATCCGCAAATCCCGAGCCCTAACCCAAGAACAAGTCGCCAAACGCCTTGGCGGCAAACAGGTCTATGTGTCGCGTCTTGAAAGTCGCTCCGATGTTAAGGTCTCAACACTGCGCGAATACGTTCGTGCATTAGGGGGCGAGTTACAGATGATGGTAACGTTTCCAGAAGGTGATACAGCGAGGATCAAGGGCGAAAGGAAATCAGTAGTTCGTTGAGCAATAGAGCTCCTCAAGTGGAACTACCGGATCACTATGACCGTCTTGTCAATTCTGCTTGGCTTGTTTGTCTCGCTGTCAGGCAAGCTTATGCCATTACACTCAAGGGCCGATTTCCGACCAGCCTGAGCAAAATAAAATTTGTGAAAGAAGCTCAGTTGAACTGCTTTTTTTGTAGTTCAGACCAGCCGTTAGATTGAAACTGTTCTAACTCAGTTCGTTCTTTCGTAACTGCTTGGTATTGAAGAGTTACGCTCTGGGTTTTATTAAAAAGCTCGTTGTATTCCTGCGCCGCGACCGGATCAACAAATTGGAGCCCCATTGCAGTGTTGCTGTAATTACCTTGTCTCGAAAGTAAAAACTCCGTTTGATTGGCCAAGGCTTCATAGAGTGACTGGCTCACATCAAACGATTTGACCAAAAAAAGAAGTTCCCGCTCATGACGTGACCTTACTCCAGAAATAGCGCCGCGCGTTACACTGTTTTCTCCGCCTTGGTTTAAAGCGCTTATATCCTTGCTCAATTCTCGATTATAAATTGCAGGAGCTGATATCGCTGCACTCGCGGCGTTTTGCTGTGCCACTCTTAATGCTCTCGCAAAAGTTACTAGGGTGTGGACTCAATTGCACCAGCACCTGAGTGCGAAGATGTAGAGCATTGAGCGGAAGTTTCTGGCGGTTTTTTCGAAGCGAGTTGCGAGCCT
>JAYUPT010000047.1:0-4921 GCA_043759965.1 Aestuariivirga sp.
GAGCATTGCACGGCATGTTGTAAATGCTGTGCGGTCACACCAACGATAACAGCAATGCTGCAGTATCAACTATATCGTCAACACTGGCCCCGCGCGATAAATCCGACACTGGTTTTGCAAAGCCTTGAAGAATGGGGCCAACCGCCTGTGCGCCACCCAAATGTTGCGCGAGTTTATAAGCAATGTTTCCAGCATCTAAATCAGGAAACACCAAGACATTGGCATGGCCTGCCACGGCACTTGGCTCTTTCAATTTTTGTGCTGCTATTTTTTGCGAAAGTGCTGCATCACCTTGCAATTCGCCATCGATAATAAGATGCGGCGCTTTGGCTTTGGCAATGCGTAAGGCTTCCACCACTTTATCTGCATCAGGGTGATTGCCACTGCCCTTGGTGGAAAAAGAAAGCAGAGCCACATGTGCATGCCCTAAAATTCTTGTCGCACTCGCTGCTGCGGCGATTGCGATATCGGCCAATTGCTCGGCACTTGGCTGCACATTCACTGCGCAATCTGCAAACACCAACCGTCTATCTGGCCATTGCATCAGGAAGAAGCTGGAAGGTGTTGCGATATTTTGTGCAAGGCCGATGGTCATAAGGGCTGCTTCAATCACGCGCGATGTGGGGTTGGCAACACCTGCTAACATGGCATGAGCGGCCCCGGTTCCAACCATTGCTCCTGCAGCATAGAGCGGCTTTTCAAGCAACCGTGCAGCCAAAGCATCACTTAACTTTACGCGGCGGGCCCGCAAATTTGCAATTGCACTTGGCGTTGGTGGTGGTGTGTTTTCGCCAAAAATAATTGGCTCTGCTAAATCTTGATCCTTCAGAATTTGAGCGGCGGCAACAATGCGCGGATCACCTGCCTCTGGCATCACAAGCTTTAATTTGCGGCCTTTAATTTTTGCCTTAGCTTCGTCAATAACACTGGCCATCATTCCCACATTGCTACACGCCACAGCAAGTGTTGCAAAGGCTGAATGCTATTGTGATGCCCAGAGATCACCTTTTTACTGCCCCCTCATCGCCACATTCATTAGCGAATGTTTAATGGCGTTGCAGGCTGCTTGACGGTCTGGAGGGCGGGATGGCGCATATGTTTAGTATGAGGAGAAGGCATGAGAAAACTCTCGGCCGCTCTGGGTGTTTATTGTGTTGTCGCAATATCACCGCTTTTTTTGGCGAAGGCCAACGCTGCCGATACAGTGCTGAGCATTATGGCTGGCGAGCCTGAATGGATGGCCGGGCTTGCGAAACTTGCAAGCCAGCTTGACCATGAAAATCATTTGCGCATTTTGCCTGTGCTAGGCTCTGGCGGAGTGCAGGCGCTAACAGACTTGATGCAAATTCCAAACGTTGATGCTGCGATTGTTGCTTCCGATACATTGGCTTATGCGCTCGCGCAAAATTTGATCCCCGAGAGTAAATCGGTTTCATACATTGCAAAGCTTGCACCACTAGATGTGGTGTTGATAGCTAAAACTGAACTTAAAAATGTGACGGCACTGGCTGGAAAAAGAATCGCCACTGGCCCTGCACAAAGTGCTGGGTTTGCCACGGGCGAGATTTTATTTGGGGCGCTTGAAATTCAATTTATGCGGGTTCCGCAACAAGGCGAGTTAGCGCTTGCTGCTCTGCTCTCAGGCCAAGCGGATGCGGCATTGATATTGGGAACTTCGTTTCAAAAATCGGCAATGAGCGACGGCCGCTTTCACATTTTAGATGTGCCAATGCCACCCACTTTAAATGAAGTGTATCAACCTGCCATTTTGAATGCTGAAATTTTGCCCGGCCTTATTGCAAAAGGCAAAACTGTTGAATCGGTTTCTGCTTCACTTATTTTAGCGGTGCAAAATTGGCCGCGTGTTTCCAGCCACTCATCTGCGCTCAAGATATTTGAAACTGAACTATATAAATCTCAGACTGTGGGAATTTCAGAAAATCTTGCCGCCTCAGTACTGGGGTGGAACCGCCATATAACGGCACAAGACCTGCTGAACAAATCTCAAACAAAATCTACCACTTCACTAATCATCACCCCAACAGGAGGCGAACCATGACACATACACTTGCCAAAAATGGCCTAGCTCAAATTTTTGCCACTGATGCTCAAGTTGAAGACCACGCTGCGCCTCCAGCGCTTGATGCAGCAAAAGCACCAAGCTGGTTTCATCAGAAAGGTGAAACACCTGCAGGCGAGGCTTTAAGTGCGCGCTATCTTGCGCAGAAAGCTGAGCGGCCGCCAATTGTGGAGGTGGCACGGCCAGAAGCTTATGAAGAATTTAAACGCAAAATGGATGATCGCTTTGCCCAAGCGCAACAACTTTATGATAATCCAACAGCGCAAATACAACGGCCCACTTTGCCGCTCAGCGATATTCATGGGCGCAGAAGGCTTTATCAACAAGAGCAACATGGTTTTGTTGCAGACGAGCGCCATCTTCGCCCAGCCTCCAAAACCCCGTGGCTTAAAATGGCTAGCCTTGGCATTTCAGCTTTGCTGGTTGGTGGTGGGGCTGGGCTTGCTGTTGTGAATATGGATACTCTTTCGGAGCGGGTTTCTGCTGGGCTAGCCAGTGTGCAAGCCAGCATTACGGACCTATCAAATGTTCGAAGTGCTAAACTATCTGTGAGCACAGAAACTGTCATCCATAAAAAGCCAATTGCTGTTGCCACCTTGGATGTTTCGGATGTAAGCGGAAATCTGAACAGTCAAATTCCACTATTGCTCAGCGCTCAAGCTGCCGATGGCCAAGCCCCAATTGCTTTGCGCGTGATGGGTTTGCCTGATGCAGCTTATCTTACCGCTGGAATTGAAACCACCAAAGGCAATTGGCTTTTAAAAGCTGAAGACATTGCAGGAGTTAAACTTGTGGTGGCGCAAATGGCTGCGCCCCAGTTTGATGTGGAAATTGCTGCCGTTGAAGAAAAGACCGGCGTTTTAGCTGCCCCGGTGAAAGCCATGACAGTGGCTATTGCAAATCCAACGCCGCCAAATATCGCAGCCACGATTGCACCTGCAAACTCGCCGCCAGAAACCGCGTCACTTGTTCCAAATGCAGTTGCTCCAGTTAATCCTGAAACCATTGGTTTGATTGCCAAGGGTGATGGGCTGTTGAACAGTGGTGATTTGGCATCAGCACGCCAGTTTTATTTGCGGGCCAATGAGCTGGGTGATGCCAAAGGTGCTTATGGTGTGGGCCGCACTTATGATCCAAAGATCTTTGCTGCGCTGAATGTTCAGGGTTTGAAGCCAGAGCCGACCAAAGCTGCCGAATGGTATAAAAAGGCCATTGCTGGCGGTGTTGGTGCGGCGCGAACAGCATTAGAGAATATGCAAAACTAGCTGAGCCTCGACAAAGCAATTTGTTCTTGGCATGAAACATCATTGGCTCTTTTTCACAGGTGTTTCATGCGGGCGGCAGAGGTTATTGTTCAAAGTCTAAAGGCGCATGGCGTGGCCCGGGTTTATTGTGTGCCGGGGGAGAGCTATTTAGCTTTGTTGGATGCGCTTTATGATAGCGGCATTGAGGTGATTGTGTGCCGGCATGAAGGTGGAGCGGGCTTTATGGCGGTGGCCGAAGCCAAACTTTCTGGCAAGCCTGCCGTGTTTATGGTGAGCCGCGGGCCGGGGGCTACCAACGCCTCAATTGCCATTCACATGGCCGAGCAAGATGCGGTTCCGGTGCTTCTGCTTATTGGCCAAGTGGCGCGCGATGAACGCACGCGGGCAGTGTTTCAAGAAGTTGATTATGGCCAGTTTTTTGGTGGAATGGCCAAGGCGGTTTTTGACGTTCAAGATGGCAGCCGCCTTGCCGAGTTAATGCCGCGCTCATTTCGACTTGCCGCAGAAGGTGTGCCAGGGCCAGTGGTTTTGGCGCTACCAGAGGATATGTTGCACGATGACGTGGCTGAGGTGGAAACCTTGGTTTATCCACTGGCGGAGGCCCACACTGCACCCGCAGACATAGAGCTGATTCAAGATTATATTTCGCGTGCTGAGCGGCCCTTGGTGATTGCGGGTGGCGTTATGCGTGGGGTGGCTGGTGCGGAAGCACTGCGCCGCTTTGCAATTGCGCAACGGGTTCCCGTTGCGGTGACGTGGAAAAACCAAGATGTGTTCGATAATGGTTCAGAGCTTTTTGCGGGCCATTTGAATTTTGGCACCTTAGTTTCGCAGCGCAAACTATTGGCGGAGGCCGATTTGATCATCGCAGTGGGCACGCGTCTTGGGGATGTGGCTACACTTGGGTTCACTCTGCCGAGTGCCCCTGCTTCTGCGCAAACGCTCATTCATATTTATCCTGATGGCGGGCCAATTGGGCGGGTTATTCGGGCTGATGTGGGTTTGGTGGCTGATCCTATCTCCGTTCTCAACGGTTTAGCACAATCCGCCCGCGTGGTTTCTGCGGTGCGTGAGCGCTGGGTTTCAGCAGTGCACGAAGTGACGGCCGCTTCGCAAAAATTTGTGTCGCCTGAGCCTTCTGATGGCGTAGATTTTGGCGTAGTAACTATGGCACTGGCCAAGTTGGCACCCGCTGATGCCATTATCACTATGGATGCGGGCAACATGACGACTTGGGCACATCGGCATTGGCTGATGACGCCACAGAACTTTCTGTTGGGTGGCATTGTGGGGGCGATGGGCTTTGGTGTTCCCGCTGCAGTTGCTGCGCAATTGCAAGAACCATCGCGCATGGCAATTTGCTTTGTGGGCGATGGCGGGGCGCTTATGACCGGACAAGAATTGGCCACCGCCATGGCTTATGGGCTTTCGCCTAAAATTGTGATTTCTGACAATGGCATTTACGGCACCATTCGCAGCCATCAAGAAAAACATTTTCCGGGCCGTGTTTCCGGAACCAACATGAAGAGTCCAGATTTTGCAGCTTGGGCAACGTCATTTGGTGCTGAAGCATTTA
>JAYUPT010000048.1:0-13560 GCA_043759965.1 Aestuariivirga sp.
TTAGGTCTCTTTGGTCACAATGCCAGCCCACCTGATGCAGCGGCGGCAATTGATCCGCAAACCCAAATCGCAACATCCGATTCTCCCACAGCTCACGCCAATCTTAAGGCTGCAACAGCAGCAAACACTGAAGTATTGGCTGAGCGAGATTTGAACGGCGGCTTTGCTTATCCTGAGGTGACAACGGATGAGCTTCCTTATGGCAACGCGCAAACCACCGTGCTGGATGCCGAAATTCAGTCCGTTGCCAATGAAAACGAAAACATCACAACAATTACCAAAACGCCGCCACCAGAGCCGGTGGATGAAAGCTTTGAGCTTGCCAAAGGCACAACACTCGCGCAGGAGCTGACCAATCGCGGCGTTTCAAAAGCAACGGCCCAAGCTTTGATGGCCGCAATCGAGCCCGTACTTCCTTCAAAGCTCATCAAAGCCGGAACCAAGTTTGAAGTGACCTTTGATCGCCAAATCGATTTCTATGGCCGTGAAGTTACATTTCCTGTGGAGCTTACATTTAAGCCAGGTCCGAGCGAAACTATTACGGTTGATTCCGATGAAGATGGTCAGTTTACTGCGCAGATTGACGGCAAATCGGGCAGGTCTAAATCACAATATGCTGAAAGCCCAACAGTCAATCAGTTCCGCACCCGCACTCAAGTTGGTGCAAGTCTTTATGCTACTGCCAAAGACAACCTGATTCCTTCCTATATTGTTTCCGAGTTCACGCGTGTGTTCTCTTATGATGTGGATTTCCAGCGTCAGGTTGCGGCCAGTGACACATTTGAGCTTTTTTATGGAAAATCTCTGGCAGGCACCAGCAAACGTAAAGTGCTGCACTATGCGAAGCTTACCAATGATGGCACAACAAAATCATATTTCCGATTCACCAGCGCCGATGGTCAAACCGATTATTTTGACGAAAATGGCCGCAGCGCAGCGCGTGCACTTTTGAAAACCCCAATCTCTGGCGCAAGATTAACCTCAGGCTTTGGCATGCGCCGCCACCCGCTCTTGGGTTATTCCAAAATGCATGAAGGTGTGGACTTCGGGGCCGCATCAGGCACACCGATTCACTCTGCAGGTGCTGGCGTAATTGACATTGCAGGTCGCCATGGCGGTTACGGCAATGTCGTCGTCATCAAGCACAACACAAAATTCAAAACAATGTATGCGCACATGAGCCGCTTTGCCCAAGGCATTCGGTCCGGCGTTCATGTCAACCAAGGCCAAGTGATTGGCTATGTCGGCTCAACCGGGCGTTCCACTGGCCCGCATTTGCACTATGAAGTGCGCATGAATGACCGCCCCACCAACCCAACCGCCATCAGAGCAACAGGTGGCAAGCAATTGGCCGGCAAAGATTTGCAAAAATTCCGCGCTAATAAAATTAAGGTGCTTGCGATGATGCAAGATGCACCATCAGCCTCACAAGTGGCCCAAGCCAATCCTTGATCAAATAAAGCTAAACGACGAAAATCAATTTTAATCCAGCAATCGTAAGTACGACGCCAAGTGCTTTCAAAATTTGTGAACTTGGCAAACGCTTAATACCAAGCGTTGCCCCCGTAAGCGCACCAAGAACAGTTGCTGCAGCATAAAATGGCAACTCAGCAGGAAGTGATCCTACTACTGAAAGATTGCCCAAAAGCCCTGCCGTCGAATTACAAAGAATAAACACGGCAGCAACACCAGAGATGGTCCTTGTTTCCGCCCAGCTCATAAACAGAATGAGAGGCGATAGAAAAATGCCCCCACCTGTGCCTGTAAGCCCTGATAAGAACCCAATTGCGCCACCACACAGTATTGCTGGAACTATAGGGGGATCAGAAGTTTCTTTGAGATGCAATTTTTGCGGCAACAAAAGTCTGGATGCTGCCAGCAACAATACAACGCCGACAACTGGCCGATAGACAGCACCGGGCAAATGCAAACTGCCACCAAGAAAAGCAAGCGGCACGGCCCCAATAAGAAATGGCCACAACACCCGCCAACGAAACAAACCAGCCAAGGTAAAACGCAGAGAAACCAGTGATGCCACCAGAATGTTCAAAACCAACGCCGTTGGCCGCATGACAGCAGCAGGAATGTTAAATAGCGCCATTAGAGCCAAATATGCTGAAGCCCCAGCATGGCCAACGGAAGAATAAAGCATCGCCGCCAAAAACATGCCGGAAAGCAGAAGTAGATTATTTGCGTCAAAGACCATCGCGGCGTTCACCAAATCAGATTTTGATTTCAGCCACCAACATGGCAAAAAAAATTAAGGCTTGCTATGGAATTCCGTCACTTGAATTGCGCCATACTGGTCACGACCAAAGCATCGGCTTTAATTTGCAATTCTTGAAACGCAGCAATCAGCCGTGTGCCGTGTGCGGTGATCTTGGTTCCCCCGCCACCACTTCCACCCGCGGCGGTTTCAACCACGGGCACTTTAAAAATCTCATTCAACTCTTCAATCAAAAGCCAAGCCCGGCGATAAGACATATCCATGGCCCGCGCCGCAGCCGAGATTGATCCCGTCTCTGCCACCATTTCAAGCAACCGAACCTTGCCCGCGCCTAAACGCAAGCCCTCGCCAAAATCAACTTTGATGACAGCTTTGATAATCTTGGTCATAGGCCTTCATATCAGATAGGCTAGAAGCTGCGAAGGCATTTAGAAGGGAAGCGCAATGACACCACAGACCAGCGCTATAAAAAGTGGGGATCACTGCACAGTGACAGCAGGAACCCATGCCGGAAAATCTGGCACTGTGCAGGATAAAAACACCAGCAAGACGGGGCACATAACCATCACAGTTTTACAAACCAACGGCCAGCGTTTCAAAACGCTGGCCCGCAATGTTTCTGTAAAAAGCTAATGCAGAGTCTTAACAGCGGGTGGCTTGGCATCTGCTCCCACCACCACGCCGTTGAATGTTAGCTTCGCATCCTTCACACCAACCTCCACCACGTCACCATCTTTCACGCGACCAGCTAGAATTTCCTCAGCCAACGAATCTTGAATGGATTTTTGAATGACGCGCTTCAAAGGTCGCGCGCCATAGGCAGGATCATAGCCTTTTTCGGCCAGCAATGCCCGGGCCTCATCCGTCAGCGTTACATCTATTTTGCGGTCAACCAAAAGCTTGCGCAAGCGCTGCATTTGAATATCAACTATGGCCCCCATCTGGGCGCGTTTCAAACGGTGGAACAGAATGATCTCGTCCAATCTATTCAAAAATTCTGGCCGAAAGGCCGCTTTCACAACACCCATCACCTGATCACGAACCTCATCAACATCCTGATTCTCACCAAGCGCCACAAGATATTCTGAACCCAAATTTGATGTCATGATAATCAACGTATTTTTGAAATTCACCACACGACCCTGCCCATCAGTCAAGCGGCCATCATCGAGAACCTGCAACAGCACATTGAACACATCGGGGTGGGCCTTTTCAACTTCATCAAACAGCACCACCTGATAAGGGCGGCGTCGCACCGCTTCAGTGAGCGCGCCACCTTCATCATAACCCACATATCCTGGAGGCGCACCAATGAGACGCGAGACCGAATGCTTCTCCATATATTCCGACATATCAATGCGCACCATCGCATGCTCATCATCAAACAAATAGGAAGCCAGAGCCTTGGTAAGCTCAGTCTTGCCAACCCCAGTGGGGCCTAAAAACAAAAATGAACCAATCGGGCGGTTAGGATCTTGCAAGCCGGCCCGAGAACGCCGCACGGCTGTGGCTACTGCTTCAACAGCTTCCTCTTGGCCAACTACACGCTTGCCAAGTTCACGTTCCATTTCCAAAAGCCGGTCACGCTCACCAGCCAGCATCTTATCAACCGGAATGCCAGTCCAACGCGAAACCACTTGGGCAATATGCGATTCGGTTACGGCCTCTTCCAGCATTTTAGAATCGCCCTGCTCTTCAGCTGTGGCAAGTTTTTTCTCCAAACCGGGAATGGTGGCATAAGCTAATTCACCAGCCTTGGCGAAATCACCTTTGCGCTGCGCCAATTCCAAATCGCGCCGGGCCGTTTCCAATTCTTCTTTCACTTTGGAAGCAGACGCGATTTTATCTTTCTCCGCCTGCCACTTGCGCGTCATCACAGCAGATTTTTCTTCAGTCTCGGCCAATTCCTTTTCAATTTTGCCAAGGCGGTCCTTAGAAGCTGCATCAGTTTCTTTCTTCAAAGCCTCACGTTCAATTTGAAGCTGCATAATGCGGCGATCAAGCTCATCCAGTTCTTCAGGCTTTGAATCAATCTGCATCCTTAAACGTGAACCCGCTTCATCCATCAGGTCGATGGCTTTATCAGGCAAGAAGCGATCCGAGATATAACGGTTCGATAATTGTGCGGCTGCAACGATGGCGGAGTCCGAAATTCGCACGCCGTGATGCAGCTCATATTTTTCTTTAATGCCGCGCAAAATGGAAATGGTATCTTCCACACTTGGCTCATTCACAAAGATAGGCTGGAAGCGCCGCGCCAGGGCCGCATCTTTTTCCACATGTTTGCGATATTCATCAAGCGTAGTGGCACCCACGCAATGAAGCTCGCCGCGCGCCAGAGCAGGCTTGAGCAAATTGGATGCATCCATAGCCCCTTCAGCTTTGCCAGCACCAACCAGCGTGTGCATTTCATCAATGAACAAAATAATGCCACCAGCCGCAGCAGTGACTTCCGAAAGCACGGCTTTCAACCGCTCTTCAAACTCACCGCGAAATTTAGCGCCCGCAATCAGCGAGCCCATATCAAGTGCCATAAGTTTTTTATCTTTGAGGGATTCTGGCACATCACCCTTGATGATGCGTAAAGCCAAGCCTTCAGCAATAGCAGTTTTACCAACACCTGGCTCTCCAATGAGAACCGGATTGTTTTTCGTGCGCCGCGACAGAACTTGAATAGTGCGCCTGATTTCCTCATCGCGCCCAATTACCGGATCAAGCTTGCCTTCACGGGCGGCCTCAGTGAGATCGCGCGCGTATTTTTTGAGTGCATCATAGCCTTGCTCTGCCGAAGCAGAATCAGCGGTGCGGCCCTTGCGAATATCGTTGATAGCGGTGTTGAGGCCTTGTGCCGTAACGCCAGCCGCCTTCAAAACTTTGGAAGCTTCAGAAGGTTCAACCGCCAGCGCTTGCAACAAGCGCTCCGCAGACACAAAAGAATCGCCTGCCTTGGTGGCCAGCTTCTGCCCAGTTTCAAACACCCGCGCCATTTCTGGCGACAGATAAACCTGCCCGGCCCCGCCGCCGGAGATTTTTGGCATTTTGGCCAAGTTCGCTTCCACATTAGCCAACGCCAAACGCGCATCGCCACCCGCAGCCTTAATCAGGCCGGAGGCCAGCCCCTCCTCATCATCGAGCAGAACTTTTAACACATGATCTGGGGTAAATTTTTGATGGCCTTCGCGCAAAGCCAAGCTTTGAGCCGACTGAATAAAGCCGCGCGACCGCTCGGTATATTTTTCAAAATCCATAATAACTCCTGCAAGCTTGCCAGATCAAACCCCGAAGGCATAAGATCCAGCACCCGTTAGAACTGCATATGGGAGCACCTTGTTCCGCCCTCAAGGCGTGAGGCGCAAAAATTATTCTGGAGCGTTTGAACCATCGTCCACTGGCGCTTCAACTTCCACACGCGGCTTGCGAGCGCGAGGCTTGCGGGCCGGTGGAGCATCTTGCGAAGTCGCTTCCAAGACCTCAGGCGTTTCAACCACGGCAGGCGTTGGGCGTTGCAGGAAGGATGGTGCTTCCCACTGGCCTTCAGCTTCTGCAACCATTGGTGTAGGCGCTGGAGCGGGCGTAAATTCAACACCACCTTCGCTGGCAATAGCCGGAGCTTGTTCAGCCCCATCACGATTTTCATAATTGCGGTTGTTGCGATTATTATTTGGCCAACGCGGGCGGAAATTACGCCCATTATTGTCGCGATTGTTATTATCGCGGAAATTATTATTGCGGTTTTGCCGGGGCTGCTGGCCTTCGCCTTGCTGAGCAGCTGGATCAACGGCACCACCTTCTAAGCTTTGGTTCCCTTCAGGTGCTGCTTCTAAATTTCCGCCTTCGCCATCACCCTCGCCGTTCTCTTCAGAACCTTCTTCGTCAAATTCTTCTTCGCCCAATTTGCGCGACATGATCAAAGATTGACCAATCGGCTGATTGGCCGCCCACATGCGGTAATAATGTTCGGCATGTTGGTAGTAATTTTCCGCAGCCACACTGTCTCCAGAAGATTGAGCATCACGGCCCAGCTGCATATATTTTTCGGCAATGGTCTGCGTGGTGCCGCGCAATTTAATGTCTGGCCCGTTGCTGTCAAAAACCTTGTTTGATCCGCCACCGCCAAGATTGCCACCACCGCCGGTGTTGCGGCGGTTGTTATTATTATTATTCCGATTCCGATTACGGTTCTTGTTATTGTTGTTCGGGTTCGAGCGAATAAAATTATTGTTCACGAAATATATCCATCCTCAAAGCAAAGCCCGAAAGCGCAAACGTGATGTTTGCACTTGGGCTTGCAGTTTTAAGTTTATGCCAAACAGGAAAAGCAGAATAAACACCTTGGTTGAAACAACACCCTGCCAAAGAAATCGCCTTCCCATCGGGAGCGATGTTCACCAGCTGCGGGATCAATGTCAAAGATTTTGAGCGATTGGTCGCAAATGGCAATGGGGGTATGGAATGTTCATAGCCGAGTTTACCCAAAACGCCAAAGGCTTTTTTTCACCCAAATATCAAGGCCCGCACATGGCCGCCTAAATCTTTACGGGTCGCTAGAAGGGAGAAACCTTTCGCCGCAAAAATAGAAGTCACTTCGGTTTGTTGGCCAGCCCCAATTTCCACGGCGATCTCGCCATTTACAGCTAAAAACAGACCAGCGTCGGCGGCAATGGCCCTATAGGCAAATAAACCATCTGCCCCACCATCCAAGGCCAAATGCGGATCATAGTCTTTAACATCCACCTCAAGGCCCGCAATGTCGCCATGGGGAATGTAGGGCGGGTTGGAAACGATGAGATCAAAGGTGCCGTCCAAGCCATTAAACCAAGACCCCTGATGCAGATGCAGCCGCCCGCTAACGCCGTTAGCCAAACCATTCACCTTGGCCACATGCAAGGCCTCTGGAGAAATATCAACGGCTACACCATCAAAGGCGGGGCGCTCAGCAAGCAGTGTGATCAGAATGGCCCCGCTGCCAGTGCCAATATCCAAAATTCGTCCACCCCCTAATCCGTCCTTCCCGCGAAAGCGGGAATCCCGCTGAGCTAGGTTTACATCAGATGAAAGCTGGGTCCCCGCTTTCGCGGGGATGACAGTATAAGGGAAGCGTTCCAAAATAAGTTCAATCAAAGATTCTGTGTCCGCGCGTGGGTCTAACACCGCAGGTGTAACCATAAACTCCCGACCAAAAAATTCACGGCTGCCTAAAATGCGTGAAACTGGTTCGTGGGCCAAGCGACGTTTAATAAAGTTTGAAAACTTCTCAAGAGTGGCTGCATCCAAAACCATTTCTGGAGCCGCAATAATATCTTCATGCAAAAGTCCAGAAGCCGTCTGCAACAGCACCCGTGCATCCAAAGCCGAACCATCTATGTCAGCAGCAATCAGCGCCTTGCGAGCCGCTGCTAAAACATTTGCAATTGTATCAGGCATCTTGATCAAGTTGCGCCAATAAATTGGCTTGATGTTCAGTGATCAAAGCCCGCACCACATCTTCAAGCCCCGGCCCTTCCACAATTTCTGGCAACTTATAAAGAGTGAGATTGATGCGGTGATCAGTCATCCGCCCTTGCGGAAAATTATAGGTGCGAATGCGTTCCGAGCGATCACCAGACCCCACTTGGTCTTTGCGCGCAGCTGAACGCTCCGAATCAATGCGCTCGCGTTCACGCTCAAATAACCGCGCGCGCAAAACCTTCATGGCCTTGGCTTTGTTTTTAATCTGCGATTTTTCATCCTGTTGTGAAACCACAACACCCGTTGGAAGATGCGTAATGCGCACGGCACTATCTGTTGTGTTTACCGATTGTCCGCCAGGACCAGAAGAGCGGAACACATCAATGCGCAAATCCTTATCTTCAATTTTAATATCAACTTCTTCAGCTTCTGGCAGCACCGCAACTGTGGCAGCAGACGTATGAATGCGCCCTTGCGTTTCCGTGGCCGGCACGCGCTGCACCCGGTGAACCCCTGATTCAAACTTCAAATTGGCATAAGCGCCTGAGCCAAAGATATTGGCAATGATTTCTTTATAGCCACCATGCTCGCCATCCGACGCTGAGATAATTTCAACTTTCCAGCCGCGAAATTGTGAATAGCGTTGATACATGCGGAACAAATCACCCGCAAAAATGGCAGCCTCATCGCCGCCGGTGCCAGCCCGCACTTCGAGAATAACGTTGCGCTCATCGGCTGAATCTTTGGGCAGCAGCAAAATCCGCATGTCTTGCTCGCAATCAGAAATGCGCTGTTCGATGGCGGGCTTTTCAGCCTCGGCCATTTGCGCAAGCTCACCGCCACCTGCCAGCATTTCGGCAAGACCATCACGCTCTTGATAAGCCGATTTCAAATTGCGCGCACCCTTGGCCATGGGCTCAAGTTCGGCATAATCTTTGGAGAGTTTTACAAAAACCTCGCCCGTGGCCCCGCTGGAAAGCGCGTGCTCAACGGTTGCGAAACGTTCTAAAATGCGATCAAGTTTTTGGATGTGAATGGCAGACATGGGTGCACTCCTAGCGCACCCTGCCTGCATTCGCAAAAGGAATGCTTAGTTTTTAATCTCAAGGGCAGAAACATCCAGTTTCTCGCCCACAAGAATCTGGCCCGCTGGTCCAAGCACACCTTTTTCTTGGCCGTCAATCAAATAAGCCAAGCGCCCACCATCACGCGAAAGCGCAATCAAGCCTTCACGGTTTGGCACACGGTAAGTGTCACCTGTGTTCAGCATTTGCGTCATCACAACATTGCTGCCTGCATCTTCAATGCGCAGCCACACCGGAGCTTTGGCCATCAACACAACACGCGCCGTATCATTGCTGGCACCATAAATCTTGCCTTCATCACTGGTGGACACATCACCTGTGGCAATTTTCAAAAGCTTTTTGGTTTTTTTGCCCTTGGGTTCTGGAATTTGCTCTTGAATGAAATTGCCCAAATCATCGGCCCCATCAAAAGTTATCCCAATATCAGGTAAGAGCTCTTCTCCATCTGCTGCCATTGGTATCTCATCAACAGCAGGCATAGGAGTTTCAATCACTTTAACATCGGCAATCTCAGGCCCAGTGGAGGCCGTTGGCATTGGGTCCACCACTTGTGTAGTAGCAATCTGCTCTTGAGCAACTGGTGCAGATGAAGACATCATCCAATTGGCACCTGCAAAAATAACAAACATCGCAAAGGCCGAAGCCACAATGCCGCCAGCGCCGCCTGGATAATTTGCAATGCGCAATTTGAGTTCAGGCAGTTTTGGAAATTTTCCAAAGCGCAAAACCTTGGCACTGGACAGCATTGGCGGATTTGCCGGATGAAAATTTTTCCGCGCTACAGGCGGTGGCGGCAGAAATGTGATCAAATGATCAACCAAAGGTTCAGCATCAAAACCTAAAAACTGCGCATAGCCTGCAATCATTTCCATGGCTTCCATGCGCGGCGGCATGTGGGTCATGTCGCCATATTCGATGGCTTCTATATGGTAGGGGTGAATGCCGGTGGCTTCGCCTGCATCTTCAAGGGTTAATCCACGAGCCTCACGTTCGCGCTGCAAAAACCAACCCACTTCACCAGCCGGGTCACTATTTCCATTTGGTTTGAGGCGTGGCGCATCTGCGAACATCACAGGTTCAGTGCGAGTGTCTGATTGGTCTTGGGGGTCAAAGCTCATGGCAACTCTCTACGCAACAGTTAACAACGGTTAACAAATTCAATACTAAGAGAGATCATGGACAAGAATGGTGAACAGCGTCCTAACAAAGACGTGATTTTTTTAAATTTCCACTCCATTGCGCTGGGCAAATTCCATCAGATCGCCGCGCAAGGAATGAAGACCACTGGCCAGCAACGGCTGCATGAAGGCCCAAAGCTTGACCTGATCAAGCGAGCGGATCATGGCTTTCACAGCACCAACGCCAGAAGGCACCATGCTCATCGAGGTAAGCCCAACGCCAACCAAACCCATAGCTTCCAGCGGCCGACCACCCAACTCACCACAAAGAGTTACGGTTTTGCCGTGCGCTTTGGCCCGTTCCACAATCTGGCGCATTGCCCCCAGCGCAGCAGGGCTAAGGGGATCATAACGCCCAGCAAGCTTAGGATTGCCGCGATCAGATGCAAACAAAAACTGCACCAGATCATTGGAGCCAATCGAAGCAAAATCGACAACCGGGAACAAATAATCAAGCTGCCACAGCAGTGATGGAATCTCGATCATCACGCCAATTTTCAAACTCTTCGGAAGCTGATGGCCGTGGCCAGCTAGAAACGCGTGTTCCAGCATCACAGCAGCCTTGGCTTGAACAAATTCTTGCACGTCGGCAATCATCGGGAACATGATTTTCAAATCATGGCCAGCCCCAGCAATCAACATGGCCCGTGCCTGAAGCCGCAACAATGCAGGCCGGTCCATCGCCATGCGAATTGAACGCCAACCCAAAGCCGGATTTTCTTCGCGTGGTTGGCGCAGATAAGGTAAAGTTTTATCAGCCCCAATATCCAGCGTGCGAAACACCACGGGCTTGCCTTGGGCTTGTTCAATGATACTTTGATAATGCTTCACTTGTGCTGAGAGTCGCGGAAAACGGTGTGCCATCATGAAGTGAAGCTCGGTACGATAAAGCCCAACACCATCAGCACCTGACTCGTGCAGATGCGGCATATCAACCGAGAGGCCCGCATTGATATTCAAACTGATCGTTTGGCCATCGCGCGTTGTTGCTGGCAAATCGCGCAGTGCTGTAAAACGTTCTTGCTTGCGAGCATAGAACCTAACTTTTTCGGCGTATGATTTTTGCAGCTCAGAAGAAGGCCTAACGAAAATCTCGCCCGTGCCACCATCAACAATAATAGCATCGCCCGTATCAACCAGATTGATAATGCCATCCGCTAAACCAATAGCCGGAATGCCCAAGGCACGCGCCACAATAGCCACATGGCTGGTCTTGCCGCCTTCTTCCAAAATAACACCGCGAATTTTTGTGCGGTCATAATCCAGAAGTTCAGCAGGCCCCATGTTGCGCGAAACCACAATAGAGTTTTGCGGCAAATCAGTGCGTGAAGCTGTGGCGATTGCCCCAGTCAGAATGCGCAGCAGGCGATTGGACAGATCATCCAAATCATGCATGCGTTCGCGCAAATACGGATCAGACATGCGCTGCATCCGCGCCCGGTTATCATTCTGCACGCGCTCAACCGCAGCTTCAGCCGTGAGGCCAGTTGCAACAGCTTCTTTCAAACGTGAAAGCCAACCCTTATCATGGGCAAACATGCGAATGGTTTCGAGCACATCAGAATAGTCCGTGGCGCGCAAAGCATCAGAACCATCCAGCAACTCATCCACATGGGCGCGCAATTGTGCAACTGCTTCATCCAAGCGCTTCAGCTCAGCCGGAATATCTTCCGCAATCATATTTTGAATGCGAACCCGTGGCTCATGCAAAACCACATGTCCTAAAGCTATACCATCAGCAAGCGATTCAACGCGCAAATGGTGTGACCGCACATGCGCCACATCAATGGCCGTCTCGCGCGCCATCTCTTTAAGCTCGCCAGAAGCCATCACTTCAGCCAGCACCATGGCTGTGGTTTGAAGGGCCTCTTCTTCCTCATCTGAATAATGGCGCTGGGTTTTATTTTGCACAACCAAAACACCAATCACCGCACCCCCGCGCATGACCGGAACACCGAGGAATGAACTGTAAAGTTCTTCACCTGTTTCAGGTAGATATTTGAACGAGGGATGCTTATCCGCGTCTGACAGATTAAGCCCAATGGCTTGATCAGCAATCAAACCCACAAGACCTTCGCCTACTTTGAGTTTCGATTTGTGAACTGCTTCGCGCTTCAAGCCTTCAGTGGCATAAAGCTCCAACACATTGCCAGGCCGCATCACATAAATCGAGCACACCTCGGCCACCATATTGGCCGCGATTAAACTTACAGTTTTATCAAGCCGTTTTTGTGCTGTCTCCGGCTCCGCCATAACCGCGCGGAGCTTTCTTAACAGAACACGCGGGCCAAATGCAGAGCTGGGCATGAGCGGTGTCCTTAGCTTTCAAGACCTTTGCGATAATGAGTGTCAAACATCATCATGTTAAGCCTTGTCCAGTCCGTAAGCATTGTGCAAAGCCCGAACCGCAAGTTCAGTGTAGGCCTCATCAATCAACACGCTCACTTTAATTTCTGAGGTGGTGATGGCTTGAATGTTTATGCCCTTATCAGCCAGCGCCTTAAACATTTTGGCAGCAACACCAGCATGTGAGCGCATGCCAATACCAACAACCGAAACTTTCGCCACATCAGCCGAATGCGTGAGCTCTTGAAAATCCAAAGTGGTTTTAATGCCGTTCAACACATCAATGGCTTTGCGCAAATCTTTGCGCGGCAATGTGAAGGTGATATTGGCAAAGGCCCCATCGCTGGACACGTTTTGAACAATCATATCGACGCTGATATCAGCTTCAGCTAATGGTCCAAAAATTGCCGCTGAAACACCTGGCTTATCTTTAACTTTGCGCAGCGAAATTTTTGCTTCGTCGCGTGAATAGGCAATGCCACTTACAACATGCTGTTCCATCATTTTATCCTCATCGCAGACAATGGTTCCGGGTCCGGTGCCATCCGCTTTATTTTGGTTCAGTGAATCAGGGGATTCAAAACTAGAGCGCACTTGCAACGGCACTTTATAAACCATGGCAAGTTCAACTGAGCGCGGCTGCAAAACTTTGGCACCCAATGAAGCCTGCTCCAACATTTCTTCATAGGTAATGCGGTCCAGCTTTTGGGCGCCCGTCACAATGCGCGGGTCAGCGGTGTAAACACCGTCCACATCGGTATAAATATCGCAAGCTGCATCAAGGGCCGCCGCAATCGCCACACCTGATGTATCTGAGCCACCTCGCCCCAGCGTGGTAATGCGCTTATCCGGGCCAATGCCTTGGAAGCCAGCGATGACTGCCACTTGACCCTGCTCCATGCGCTTGCGAATTTCACCAGCATCAATGCCTGTAATCCGTGCTGAGCCATGCACTCCATCAGACTGCAATGGAATTTGCCAGCCATGCCACGAACGCGCCGGAATGCCTAAGTCTTGCAATACAATAGCCAGCAGACCAGCCGTCACCTGTTCACCAGAGGCAACAATAGCATCATATTCGCGCAAATCATGCACGGCTGAGGCTTGTTTGCACCAGTCCACAAGTTGATTGGTGGTGCCTGCCATGGCGGAAACCACCACAGCCACATGGTTACCAGCTTTCACTTCGCGTTCAACATGGCGGGCTACGTTACGGATTCGTTCAATATCCGCAACCGACGTTCCACCGAATTTCATAACCAAACGGCCCATCAGC
>JAYUPT010000049.1:0-2004 GCA_043759965.1 Aestuariivirga sp.
AGCAAGATTGGCACTGGCCATCGGCCCTCGTGTTGATCTTTCGGTGAGCAGCGCCAGCACCAAAATGATGACGGCAGAGATAACGGCAACCACACCCAAAACCCAATGCAGCAAAAACACCACGATCAAATAAATCGGCACCCACGGCATATCCAAAAACGCCAGTGGCCCTTGGCCCCCTAAAAATTGGCGGATGGTGGCAAGGTCTTGCACCGGCTGCCCGCCTGCATTGCCCGTTTTGCGAAGCGCCAAGCCAGCAACCACATCAAACACACGAGCCCCCAAAGCTTCCTCAATGCGCCGACCAATACGCACCAACAATCTGGTGCGCACATATTCCATCACCCCATAATAAGCATAGAGCAGCAAAACAATCAGCGACAAGGCAACCAATGTGGGCACTGAGCTGGAAGGAATAACCCGGTCATAAACCTGCAGCATGAACAGCGAACCCGTCAGCATCAGAATGTTAACAATGCAGCTGAAGAACCATGTGGAGATGAAAACACCACGGCTGGCTTTGATTACAGCATCAATTTCACCGGCAGATTTTTGCGTTGTCGGTTGCATCCCACATCCTAATTTCAGAATCCCACGGCTCTTTTAGACCCAGAGCTGGTATAAACTCAGTTAATTTTGTCGCTCACAGTCTCCGCCGCTTCGGAATTGAGTTGACGGCGCGGTGAAACTCCTGCCAAATGAGCGCTGTTCGGTGCCCCGAAACTATATGTGAGGGGCCTAAGAGGGAATACGGTGAGGACGACCCAAAAGGGGCCAAAACCGTGACTGCCCCCGCAACTGTAAGCGGCGAGGTTTTAGAGAATTTGCCACTGGGAAACTGGGAAGGCACTTTAAAATCAGCGACCCGCGAGTCAGGAGACCTGCCGAGCACGAGGAAGAACTAGAAACCGGTCTCACGGAGGGTGACATGACCACTAAAACTTTAGCAACTTCAGTTGCAATTTCCCAGCGTATGGTTGCAGGCTTAGTTTGCTTGTTCATTGGCGCATCAGCGATATTCATGGTTGGCCTATCTGGTATGAGTGTGGCCCACAATGCCGCCCACGACACAAGGCACGCCATCGGCTTTCCTTGCCACTAAACCAAACTCTGTCATCCCGGCGAAAGTCGGGACCCAGACTTTCAACAAGCACTTAATGCGGATTTCTGGATCTCGACTTTCGTCGGGATGACAGCAATTTTGGAGTATTGTTATGCTCGGAAAAATCATTCTTTCCACACTTGTTGCTGGCCTTTTGGCTGGCTTCGTTATGGCTGGCATTCAACATGCGCGCCTCACACCACTAATCCTCGCCGCAGAAGTTTTTGAATCCCCAGAATCCGAAGCCATTGCCGAAGCCAACAAACCCTGTGTTGAAACCATGCCCGGCATGAAAATGTGCGCCAACGATGGCCACGAACACACCCATGAAGATTGGCAACCAGCAGATGGTTGGCAGCGCACGCTTTCCACCACAACTGCTTCATTACTAATGGGCGGAGGATTTGCAGTTCTAATGGTGGGCATTTCAATGCTGCTCAACATTCCCATCACCAAACAAAATGGCCTCATCTGGGGCATATGCGGATTTTTAGCTGTAACATTAGCTCCGGCCGTTGGCCTGCCACCAGAATTGCCCGGCATGCCCGCAGCAGATTTGCACACCCGTCAAATTTGGTGGGCCGCAACAATCCTTGCCTCAGGCGTTGCAATCTATTTTTGGCTGTTTGCTAAAGACCATTGGTGGCGTATTGCTGCTGTTATTATTGCTGTTGCCCCCCAATTTTTTGTACCCATCAATGAAGGCGAAACTGAAAGCAAAGTTCCAGCCACACTTGCAGCCGAATTTGTATCATCAAGTTTGGCGGCAAATTTAATTTTGTGGTTGGCCATCGGCTATTTTGTCTCCGTGGCGCTCAATAAATATCAAAAGGAAATTGCCTCGCTATGACCGCAAAAATTCCAACAACAGTGATCACCGGATTTTTAGGTGCCGGAAAAAC
>JAYUPT010000050.1:0-4848 GCA_043759965.1 Aestuariivirga sp.
GCTTCAAGTGAATAGCGTTCGCCCTTTAAGCGTTTGCGGATAGCCTCTAAACAAAGCCCGCGCGCTGCCGCAATATCTGTTGCCATGTCAGCAAGCATCCATTGAAGGCCCTGAAAATCGCTGATGGAGGTTTTTCCAACTTTGTGATTTTTCATCCAGTTATGAGTTACGGCATAGGCGGCTTCGGCAATGCCCACACTGCACATGGCAATATCAATGCGGCCTGCATCCAAAGTTTGCATGGCGATGCGCAATCCCTTGCCTTCTTCACCGAGCAGATTGGCGGCGGGCACCTTGGCATCAATGCTCAGTTCAAAAGCATGGGCACCGCGCAAGCCCATGGTGGGTTCGGCTCTGGCTGTGGTGATGCGGCCATTTTTACACTCAACGACGAAGGCTGAAACACCTTTGCCACCTGCGTCAGGATCAGTCTTGGCATAGATCACAATGATGTCGGCTGCACCCGCGTTGGAAATGAAATGTTTGGTGCCTTTGATGTGATAGAAATTGCCCTCGCGCGTGGCTCTCGTAGTCATGCTTGCTGGATTTGAGCCTGCTCCTGGTTCTGTTAATGCAAATGCACCAAAGGTTTTGCCACTCGCAAGGTCAGGTAGATATTTTTGTTTCTGCTCTTCAGTGCCGCCAAATTTAATTGAGTCCGAACACAGAAAATGAGCCGACACCATGGAGCCTGTAGAGGCGCAGGTTCCACTGATGAGCGCCATCGATTCCAGCAAGGTTGCCGCATCTAATCCCATGCCGCCATACTCAGTTGGCAAATTCATGCCCATAATGCCCATGTCACTTAGGGACTTCATGTGATGAGTGGCAAAGCGGGCTTCGCGGTCGGTGGTTGCAGCCTCTGGTGCCAAAACACTGGCACAGAAATTTGAGATTGCTTCGAGTGTTGCCAGATCCAGTAGGTCGTCGGGGAAACGTACCATTATTTTGTCCAGTAGTTTTTACGAATTGCAATGCCATGTTCGTCCAGTTTTGGTGATGGTGCAAGCTGTGCCTTCGGCCTTGCCAGAGCTTGGGCCTGTTTTGCATCCAGCACTTCAGCGGCTGGAATACCTGCGGCAATCAAAGTTTCAACCGCTTGAGTTGCGGCCATCGTTTTCGACCAGCTTTCGATAGCAACACGCAGCGAGTCTTCGTTGCTTAGGCGCAATGGGTCGCTGGCGTAGAGCGCATTTGATAAGAGTTCAGGTTGGCCCATCACATCGGCCAAGGCTTTGAAGAGTTTATCATTCAGAACGGCCAAAACAAAGCTTGCATCTTTCGCGTCGAATACTCCGAAAGGTGCAGATAAGGCATGGCGATTGCCCACTCGCGTTGGGGTTATGCCGGTTGCGTTCAGCCGTGCCGCCACAAGTGGCTGAAGCTGCAACATGCTGTCGAGCATGCTTATATCCAAATGCTGTCCAAGGCCTGTGCTATGGCGTTGATAAAGCGCTGTCAAAACTGCGTTATAAGCAAAGAGGCCCGCCGTCACATCGCCGATGGATTCACCAATCAAAGTGGGCGGACCATCAGGAGAACCTGTCACCGCCATAATGCCGCTCATCGCTTGCACAACAATATCATAGGCGGGGCGTTTGGCCATATCACCCGTTTGGCCAAAACCTGAGATGCTAGCGTAAATCAATCTTGGATTAAGGGCGTGCAATGCTTCAAAGCCGATGCCCAACTTCGCTATAACGCCCGGCCTGAAATTTTCGACAAGCACATCAGCATCTTTAACCAGTTCTAAAATAACGTCGCGGTCGTCATCCTTGGCAAGATCAAGTACAATACTGCGCTTGCCGCTATTCACTTTATTAAAAATTGCGCTGGTGCCATCCTTTAAAAATGGCCCAATGTGGCGGTAATCATCACCTGTTGGGGGTTCGATTTTGATAACATTGGCGCCCTGTTCGACTAGCATTGCTGTGCAATAAGGGCCTGCGAGCACGCGGGTGAAATCAAGAACTTTGAGGGTTGCTAATGGTTTCATTGGCCGATTCTAGTTGTCTAAATCAGTTTCATCAACGGGTGCGGCTATGACGTTGCCAATCTGCCTTTGCTTTCCAAGTATTTTACGATTTCACTGGCGGCCTCTTCGGCACTCATCTCGGCTGTGTCAATCCGCAATTCTGAATTCTCTGGCGCTTCATAGGGCGAGGAAATGCCAGTGAAGTTTTTCAACTCACCTTTGCGCGCCTTGGCATAGAGGCCCTTCACGTCTCGTTTTTCGGCTTCGCCCAAGCTTGTGTCGATGTGGATTTCCACAAACTCATCTTTGCCCACAGCTTCACGCGCCATCAAGCGTTCGGCACGGAAGGGCGAGATGAAGGAGACAAGCGTGATAAGCCCCGCATCGGTCATCAGCTTAGCCACTTCGGCCACACGGCGAATGTTTTCCACGCGGTCAGCGTCAGTAAAACCTAAATCGCGGTTCAGGCCATGGCGCACGTTATCGCCGTCTAGCAAATAGGTCAGCTGACCTTTGGAGTGCAACTTTTTTTCCACCAAATTTGCAATGGTGGATTTACCGGCACCGGAAAGACCTGTGAACCATAAGACCGTTGGTTTTTGCTTCAACAATTTGCCACGCGAGGATTTATTCACATCCATCGCCTGCCAATGAATGTTGGCCGCACGGCGCAACGCAAAGTGAATAAGGCCCATGCCCACTGTGGTGTTGGTGAAGCGATCAATGACGATGAAAGAACCGAGAGATTTATTCTCCGTGTACGGAGTAAAAGCCAGTGGGCCATCCAATTCGAGATTGCACACGCCGATTTCATTCAAGGTCAAAGTTTCAGCGGCGGTGTGCTCCAACGTATTCACGTTGGTTTTGTATTTCAATTTATCAAGTGTGCCCGGCAGGGTTTTGGTGCCAGACTTTATGATATAAGGGCGGCCAGGCAACATGGCCTCATCACCCATCCATAACACTTCAACTTCAAATTGGCTGGAAACCTCGATTGGGGATTTAGCTGCGCACAGCACATCGCCTCGGCTGGCATCAATTTCATCCGCCAAGGTGATGGTTACGGCTTGGTCAGTGGCTGCCTCTTCAAGGTCGCCACTGTAAGTGACGATGCGCGTTACTTTTGAAGTTTTGCCGGAAGGCAGCACGCGAATTTCATCGCCAGCCTTAATGCTGCCGCTGGCCACAGTGCCTGCAAAGCCCCGGAAATTTTGGTCAGGCCGCGCCACCCATTGCACCGGCATGCGGAACGGTTTGGCTGATTGATCATCGCCTACGGGCACAGTTTCAAGAAAACCCATCAAGGTTGCCCCTTGATACCATGGCATGTTGGCGGAACGATCAATGATGTTATCGCCAGCCAATGCGGAGGCAGGAATGCAGGTGATGGTGGCAGTTGTTCCAAGTTGGGCGGCAAAGGCGCGGTAATCAGCTTCGATAGATTCAAAGACTTCGCGCTTATAGTTGACTAAATCCATCTTGTTGACACAGACCACAAGATTTTTAATACCCAATAGTGTTGCGATAAATGAATGGCGGCGCGTCTGGGTGAGAACGCCTTTGCGCGCGTCAATCAGGATAATTGCAAGTTCGGCTGTTGAAGCACCGGTTGCCATGTTGCGGGTATATTGTTCATGGCCAGGTGTATCAGCCACAATGAATTTACGTTTGGATGTGGTGAAGGCGCGGTAAGCCACATCAATGGTGATACCCTGTTCGCGCTCAGCAGCAAGGCCATCCACCAGCAAAGCGAAATCCAAATTGCCACCTTGGGTGCCGAGCTTTTTCGAGTCGGCTTCTAAGGCAGTGAGCTGGTCCTCGAACAGCATTTTAGATTCGTAGAGCAGGCGGCCAATCAGCGTGGATTTACCATCATCAACCGAGCCGCAAGTAATGAAGCGCAGCAGGTCTTTATTTTCTTGGGCAGTGAGGAAGGCATCAACATCGCCGCCTTGGAATTCAACGAAACGTGCCATCAGAAATACCCCTCTTGCTTCTTCTTTTCCATCGAAGCCGATTGATCTTTATCAATCACGCGGCCTTGGCGTTCGGAGGAAGTGGCCACGAGCATTTCTTCGATAATGTCGAGAAGCGATGTAGCGTTGGATTCAATGGCACCCGTTAGTGGATAACAACCTAATGTGCGGAAGCGAATTTTTTTCATAATCGGCGTTTCGCCGGGCAGCAAACGCATACGATCATCATCAACCATGATCAGTTGGCCATCACGCTCCACCACGGGGCGCTCACCTGCAAAATAGAGCGGCACAATGGGAATGTTCTCGCGGTGGATATATTGCCAAATATCAAGCTCAGTCCAATTTGAAAGTGGGAATACGCGGATGGACTCGCCCTTGTTTTTGCGGGCATTGTATAGGCTCCACAATTCAGGGCGTTGGTTCTTGGGGTCCCAGCGGTGCTTGGTATCGCGGAATGAGAAAATACGCTCTTTGGCGCGGGATTTTTCTTCATCGCGGCGTGCGCCACCGAAGGCAGCATCGAAGCCATATTTATCGAGCGCCTGTTTCAAGCCTTCGGTTTTCATGATTTGGGTGTGCAGTGCAGAGCCATGATCAAACGGGTTCACATCTTTGGCAATACCTTCAGGATTGATGTGAACGATGAGATCTAACCCTAAGCGCTTTGCTGTTTCATCGCGCAGTGAAATCATGTCGCGGAATTTCCAGCGCGTGTCCACATGCATCAAAGGGAATGGTGGCTTTGCTGGATAGAAAGCTTTCATCGCCAAGTGCAACATCACGGCTGAATCTTTGCCCACCGAATAAAGCATCACAGGCTTTTCACATTCAGCCGCCACTTCGCGGATGATGTGGATGGATTCAGCTTCAAGCTTTTCCAAATGGGTCATGCGG
>JAYUPT010000051.1:0-4830 GCA_043759965.1 Aestuariivirga sp.
AGGCGACACGGGCTTTCGCATCCACGGCACCAATGAACCCACTTCCATTGGCTCGGCGGCATCGTCAGGCTGCATCCGCATGTTAAATGAAGAAGTGTCAGAGCTTTATGAACAAGTGAAAATAGGCACTAAAGTGATTGTCATTTAAGGGTGCACATATTTGCCGCGCACCCAACCAATTTTATAGATGCTAGAGCCATTTGGCACTTCATGCCAAATTTTGCACCACACATTTGGCTTCTTCATTTTCCAATAACTTGAATAGCCGATGCTGAAAGTTACATTGGTCACAATGTTTTTGCATGTGCCAGTAAGGCTTAACATCTCACCATTCACATAAGTTCTTTGAACTACTGATGATGTTGAAGGCCATGCTCTGACATTAAGCGGATCAGAAGCCGGCGCCATAATCACCGTGCCACCAATAAATGCACTGGCCACTGCCGCCGTGCCACCGCCAACCAAGATTGAAGCGGCAATTATAGTTTTAAGCATTTTAGTCATGTCTAGCTCCATTCATTTGCTACCCAGAACTTTAAGTGGGGCAATATGAATGGCTAATGAATGCGCGCAAATATCAGCCCATCCATATCAAATTTTATCTCGTATTACAGAATGCACATTGTACTATTTGCTTTGTTGCAATGCAGCCGCTAAAAGGCCGCTTCGTTTAAAGGTCAATTTATGTCGCAAAATAAAGTTCCGTCGCGGCCGCTGTCGCCGCATCTGCAAGTTTACCGGCCCATGCTTTCAACAGCTATGTCGATCTTCCACCGCATTACCGGGGTTGCTTTGGCTTTGGGAATGATTTTACTAGTCTGGTGGTTCACCGCCGCCGCATCGTCCGATGATTATTTTAATTTTGTAAATGGCATTTTCGCGCATTGGCTGGGCCGCTTAGTGCTGTTCGGTTTCACCTGGGCTTTGATGCACCATATTCTGGGCGGGCTTCGCCATTTCCTGTGGGATACGGGCCGGGGCTTTGCATTGGATAAAGTAGAATTGCTCGCCAAAGCAAATCTCATCGGCTCCATTCTCCTCACACTTCTTATTTGGATTATTGCATGTGGGGTGCGGGCATGAGCGATCTCAGCAAAGTGCGTGGGCTTGGCTCGGCCAAATCCGGCACCGAACATTTCTGGATGCAGCGCGTAACAGCAATTGCCAATCTGCCGCTAGTGATTTTTCTGATCTATTTCATTGTCTCTCATCTCGGCGCGCAGCGCTCCGAAATTATTGCGTCAATCAAAAATCCGCTTTGCTCCGTAATGTTGGTTTTAGCCATGGTATCAATCCTCTGGCACATGCGCCTTGGGCTGCAAGTGGTCATCGAAGATTATGTGCACAGTGAAGGCCGCAAATTGGCAGCATTGCTGGTCATCAATTTCGCAACATTCGTTCTGGGTGCCTTTGCACTCTTTGCAATTTTAAAAATGAGCTTCGGATTTTAATGACCGCCTATCCAATCACTGATCATTCTTTTGATGTTATCGTTGTGGGCGCTGGCGGCTCTGGCTTGCGGGCTGCTCTCGGTGCTTCGCAAGCTGGATTAAAAACCGCCTGCATCAGCAAAGTGTTTCCCACACGTTCGCACACAGTGGCGGCGCAAGGTGGCATTGCCGCATCGCTGGCCAATATGGGGGCTGATAGCTGGCAGTGGCATATGTATGACACGGTGAAAGGCGCTGATTGGTTGGGTGATCAAGACGCCATTGAATATCTCTGCCGCAATGCGCCCACGGCCGTATATGAATTAGAACATTTCGGCATGCCGTTCAGCCGCACTGAAGATGGCAAGATTTATCAACGCCCCTTCGGTGGCCACATGATGAACATGGGCGAAGGCCCGCCAGTGCAGCGCACCTGTGCGGCGGCTGATCGCACCGGCCACGCCATGCTGCACACGCTGTATGGGCAGTCGCTTCGTTATGACACTACATTCTTTATCGAGTATTTTGCGCTCGATTTGATCATGGAAAATGGCGTGTGTCGCGGGCTAATGGCCATGTGCATGGAGGATGGCTCTATCCACCGCTTCCGCGCCCACCAAACCATTTTAGCCACTGGCGGATATGGCCGCGCTTATTTCTCCGCAACGTCTGCCCACACCTGCACAGGTGATGGCAATGCCATGGTGCTGCGCGCTGGGCTGCCCTTGCAAGATATGGAATTCGTGCAATTCCACCCCACTGGAATTTATGGCGCCGGCTGCCTGATCACTGAAGGTGCGCGCGGTGAAGGTGGTTATTTAACCAACTCTGCTGGCGAACGCTTCATGGAACGCTATGCCCCATCAGCCAAAGACCTCGCATCGCGCGATGTCGTCTCCCGATCCATGACCATCGAAATTCGTGAAGGCCGTGGCGTTGGCCCGCAGAAAGACCACATCCATCTCCATCTCGAACATCTCGATCCGTCTGTACTGAACGAGCGTCTTCCCGGCATTTCCGAATCCGCTAAAATTTTCGCAGGCGTGGACGTCACCAAAGAACCAATCCCGATCCTGCCAACGGTCCATTACAACATGGGCGGCATTCCCACCAATTATCATGGTGAGGCTTTGGCTGGCGATAAGCGCAACCCCGAAAAAACTGTGCCTGGCCTGATGGCTGTGGGAGAAGCTGCTTGTGTCTCCGTACACGGAGCAAATCGACTGGGATCAAATTCGCTGATTGATCTTGTGGTGTTCGGTCGTGCCGCTGCTTTGCGCTGCGTGGATAAAGTAAAACCAAATTCTCCCCATGCTGATATTAAAACAGGCATGGGCGATGAGGCCATCGCGCGCTTGGATCAATACCGCAACGCCAATGGTGGAACTTCCACAGCGCAGCTTCGTGCGAAAATGCAACGCACCATGCAAGATGATGCGGCAGTGTTCCGCACCGGAGAAACTCTCGCGCAAGGTGTTGCTAAAATCGGTGAGATTTGGAACGCCACAGCAGATATTAAAGTGACAGACCGTTCATTGGTGTGGAACAGCGATCTCATTGAAACGTTGGAATATGAAAATCTCATCCTGCAAGCCGCAGTAACCGTAACCAGCGCCGAAGCCAGAAAAGAAAGCCGTGGTGCACATGCGAGAGAGGATTTCCCTAAGCGCGATGATAAAAACTGGATGAAGCATTCTTTAGCGTGGGCCGATAACGCCAAACGAAAAGTAACATTAAGCTCACGCCCCGTGCATGATTTCACCATGAGCAAAGACATCGACTACATCAAGCCAAAGGCGCGGGTGTATTGATGCGGCTGTTTGACAACCTTTCCCACACTTCCCCCTCCCCCTTGTGGGGAGGGCCGGGGTGGGGGTCGCTCGGAAGTAGACATGAGTAAGAACGCAGATATCGAAAATCGGAGCGACCCCCACCCTAACCCTCCCCACAAGGGGGAGGGGATGACGACAAATTTATACATTCGTATTACAAAGTGGCTTTCCATCGCGGGATGCATTGGTGTTTTCATATTTCTTCTTCGTCAATTTCCTATAAATGAAAATCCTGATCTTGCTGAAGAGTATTTCTCGATGTTCATGATAATGCTTTGGATTTCTTATTGTTTTGTAGGCGCAGGTGCATCAAGCTTGGTTTGTTGGCTTTTTAAATCGAGGTCAATTGCACTTCCATTTCTATTGGTAGTTGAACTTATTATTCTTATGTATTTTGCTGAAATTCAATCAATACCACTCAGCTCGACAGGTTCAGAATTTCGGATTCTAGGGATTTTTGCTGTCTTCGCACTGCCACTCGTATTCGGTTGGTCGGTAACTTTTAATTCTTCCCCCTCCCCCTTGTGGGGAGGGCCGGGGTGGGGGTCGCTCGGTGATTGAAATGAATAAGAACCAAGATGTTCAAAGTCGGAGCGACCCCCACCCTAACCCTCCCCACAGGGGGGAGGGGACAAGCAAGGAGTTTGCTCGCTCGCTTCGCAAGAATGCCACACCAGCCGAACGAATGCTTTGGCAAGAGTTGCGTTTGTTAAAATCCGAAGGTCGTCATTTTCGCCGCCAAGTTCCAATAGATAAGTACATTACAGACTTCGCTTGCCACTATCCAAAACTGGTTGTTGAACTTGATGGTAGTCAACATGGTGATGCTATCAACTATGATGAAGCGAGAACTAAAGTTTTAAACTTCCACGGCTTCAAAGTTCTGCGATTTTGGAATTCAGAAATTTTTGAAAGCCTCGAAGGCGTAGTTGATCGCATACGCCATGAAGTCGGTCTTTCAACAGCTTTCACCTATGAACATTTGAATATATCGAGATAAACTATGGTAACCTTCACTCTCCCCCAAAACTCCAAACTCACCGCCGGAAAAGTCTGGCCTGCACCCGCAGCCACCAACCTCCGAGAGTTTAAAATTTATCGCTGGAATCCCGATGATGGCCAGAACCCGCATGTGGATACTTATACCCTCGATATGGACCAGTGCGCCCCCATGGTTCTCGATGCGCTGATCAAAATAAAAAATGAACAAGACCCAACGCTCACCTTCCGCCGTTCCTGCCGCGAAGGCATTTGTGGTTCTTGCGCCATGAACATTGATGGCACCAACACGTTGGCCTGTTTGAAATCTTGTGACGACGTGAAAGGTGCCGTGAAAATTTATCCGCTGCCGCATATGTCTGTGGTCAAAGACCTTGTGCCGGATATGACGCATTTTTATGCGCAGCACCGCTCAATCGAACCTTGGCTCAAAACCACCACACCAACCCCGCAAGCCGAATGGAAACAATCCGAATCCGAACGCGCGCTTCTGGATGGTCTTTACGAATGCATCCTCTGCGCCTGCTGCTCCACATCCTGCCCCAGTTATTGGTGGAATGGCGACCGTT
>JAYUPT010000052.1:0-4823 GCA_043759965.1 Aestuariivirga sp.
CCTTGGTGCTAAACTTGTGCCTTTTGCTGGCTATGAAATGCCGGTGCAATATCCTACCGGCATTCTGGCTGAGCATAAATGGACGCGCGAAAGTGCCGGCCTTTTTGAGGTTTCGCACATGGGCCAATGCAGCATTTTTGGCCCAGATTTTGAAACCACGGCGCGGGCTTTTGAAATGCTGGTGCCTGCTGATATTCTCAGCTTAACACCGGGCCAGCAGCGCTATTCGCAATTGCTTAACATCCAAGGCGGCATCAGCGATGATTTAATGATCACACGCTCAAACTGGGAAGCTTTGGAAGATTCGCTTTATGTGGTGGTCAATGCCTCACGAAAAGGTTTTGACTTTGCGCACATCGAAGAAAATCTGGCGATGGGTGTTACACTCAAACGCTGGAATGATTTGGCCTTGATGGCGCTGCAAGGGCCAAAGGCGGAAGAGGCTTTGGCGAAGTTCATCCCGGCGGTTCGCAATTTGGCTTTTATGTACTCCAACCGCTTTATTTTGGATGGCGTTGATGTTCACATCTCACGGTCTGGTTACACTGGCGAAGATGGTTTTGAAATTTCAGTTGCTTCGGCACATGCGGCACTGGTTTGGAACAAGCTAACGTCTGATCCATTGGTCAAACCCATTGGCCTTGGGGCGCGTGACTCGCTGCGACTCGAAGCAGGCCTCTGCCTTTATGGACATGATATTGACCGCACCACATCACCCATCGAAGCTGGTCTCAACTGGTCAATTGCCAAACGCAGACGCACCGAGGGTGGCTTCATTGGAGCGCACAGAGTTCAGCGCGAATTGCTGGGCGGCGTTTCAAGAAAGCGCGTGGGCATAAAACCAGAGGGCCGTGCACCAGCGCGTGAAGGCTCTGAGATCCAAGATGAGAGCGGCCGCAAAATTGGCGTGATCACGTCAGGTGGTTTCGGCCCATCTGTGAATGGCTCGGTTGCCATGGGTTATGTGGAAACGGCTTATGCGGCGCTTGATACAAAAATAAATTTGATGGTCCGTGGCCAAGCACTAACGGCATCCGTAGTAAAACTGCCCTTCGTGCCGAATAGGTTTAAACGATGATGCTATCCCACTTTAAGAAAGGGACCTCTTCCGCCCCTTCGGGGCACCTTCTCCAAAGGAGAAGGGTGAAGTCAAACACTCCCTTCTCCTTTGGAGAAGGTGGCCGAAGGCCGGATGAGGTCCCTTCTTTCACGTTCAACATTTCAAGATAAGGAACACCAAAATGAAATTTTCCAAAGACCATGAATGGCTCACACTTGAGGGTGGCATTGCCACTGTGGGCATCACCAACCATGCGCAGGAACAACTGGGTGATGTGGTTTATGTGGAGCTGCCAAAATTAGGCACGCAGATCGTGGCCAATTCATCAGTGGCCACTGTTGAAAGCGTGAAAGCCGCCAGCGAAGTTTACACGCCTGTTTCTGGAGAAGTTGTTGAGGTGAATGCCGAACTTTCAGGTGACCCGGCATTGGTGAACCGCGCTGCTGAAAATGAGGGCTGGTTTATGAAAGTCAAACTGAGCAATGTGAGCGAGCTTGATGTGCTGATGGACAAAGCTGCTTACGATACATTTGTGGCAGGCTGATATGACAACCGATTTCATTCCCCGCCACATTGGTCCCAACAAGAGTGAAACCGCTGCCATGCTCAAGAGCTTGGGCGCATCATCACTCGATGAATTTATCGCCAAAGCGGTGCCAGCAAAAATCCGCAGCACACGCGCCCTCAACTTGCCTGAAGCTTTGAGTGAACGCGAAGCCCTTTCAGCCATTAAGAAAATGGCCAATAAAAACAAAGTTTACACGTCAATGATTGGCATGGGTTACTACGGCACCATCACGCCAAAAGTTATCTTGCGCAATGTTCTGGAAAATCCCGGTTGGTATACGGCCTATACGCCCTATCAAGCTGAAGTAAGCCAAGGCCGCTTGGAAGCGCTGCTCAATTTTCAACAAGTGGTGATTGATCTTACGGGGTTGGAAATTGCCAATGCTTCCTTGCTTGATGAAGCAACTGCAGCGGCTGAAGCCATGGCCATGGCTAAGCGCGTTGCTAAATCCAATGCCAATGTTTTTTTTATAGATGCTGACACGCATCCGCAAACCATCGCCGTGCTGCAAACCCGCGCCAAAGGTTTTGGCATAGACATTGAAATCGGCGATCCACTGAAGGATTTGAAGCCCGCCAAGGTTTTTGCGGCCTTGCTTTCTTATCCAGGTTCATCGGGTGCTTTACCGGATTTCACTTCGACCATTTCTGATCTGCATGGTGCAGGCGCTCTCGCAATTATGGCTACGGATTTGTTGGCCTTGGCTTTGCTTAAATCTCCGGGGGAACTGGGTGCTGATATTGCTATCGGTTCAGCGCAACGCTTCGGCGTGCCCATGGGTTATGGTGGGCCACATGCGGCGTTCTTTGCCACTAAGGACGAATATAAGCGCGTGATGCCCGGCCGCTTGATTGGCGTATCTGTCGATGCCCAAGGCAACCGCGCGCTGCGTATGGCGTTGCAAACGCGGGAACAACATATCAGACGCGATAAGGCCACCAGCAATATTTGCACGGCGCAAGTGCTGCTTTCGGTGATGGCTTCCATGTATGCGGTCTATCATGGGCCAGAAGGTGTGAAGGCGATTGCGACGCACGCACATCACTGTGCGTCGCGGTTTGCGGCGGCTGTGAAATCATCGCTCGTGAATGAGACATTCTTCGACACTGTAACTGTCCGCTGTGAAGCGAACACCATCATTGCGGCTGCAAAAATGAAGCGCATCAATATGCGTCTCGTCGATGAAAGTCATGTGGCCGTGTCTTTCGATGAAACCACGCGTGAAGAAGATTTGCAAAATTCGCTCGCAGTATTTGGAGCCAAGGATGTTGAAGCCTCGTCATCAATTCCAAAATCGCTACAACGCACGTCTAAATATCTCACGCATCCCACCTTCAGTTCTTATCATTCCGAAACTGAAATGATGCGTTATTTGCGTTTGCTGCAAGGCAAAGACCTCGCTTTAGACCAAGCCATGATAGCCCTTGGTTCTTGCACCATGAAGCTGAATGCGGCCAGCGAGATGATTCCTGTGACATGGGGCAATTTCGGCAACTTGCACCCGTTTGCACCTTTGGATCAGGCAACGGGTTATGCTGAAATGTTTCAAAGCTTGGAAGCCATGCTTTGCGAAATCACCGGCTTTGATAATGTGTCTCTGCAACCTAATGCCGGAAGCCAAGGTGAATATGCTGGCTTACTTGCCATCCGTGGCTATCATGATTCCAGAAATGATACGCACCGCGATGTGTGCCTCATCCCTACATCAGCGCATGGCACCAACCCAGCTTCTGCTGCAATGGCTGGCATGAAGATTGTAGTGGTGGCGTGTGATGCGCAAGGCAACGTGGACGTGGCCGATCTTGAAGCCAAGGCCAAGACACACGCCGCTAACCTTGCGGCTTTGATGATCACCTATCCTTCAACCCATGGCGTGTTTGAAGTGTCGATCATCGACATCTGCCGCATCATTCACGAAAATGGTGGGCAAGTTTATTTGGACGGGGCCAATCTCAATGCCCAAGTGGGCCTCATGCGGCCTGCCGAATTGGGTGCAGATGTGTGCCACATGAATTTGCACAAAACCTTTTGCATTCCGCATGGTGGCGGGGGCCCGGGCATGGGGCCGATTGGAGTTCGCAAACATTTGGCTCCGCATTTGCCGGGGCATGATGTGGTTGCCAATGGCATTCGGAAATCGGGTGCGGTTTCGGCAGCTCCATGGGGTTCCGCCTCCATCCTGCCAATCTCATGGATGTATATCGCCATGATGGGCGGGCCGGGGTTAACGCAAGCCACAAAGATGGCCATTCTTAATGCCAATTATGTAGCCGCGCGCTTAAACCCGCATTTCCCTGTTTTGTATTCCGGCCCCGGCGGTGTGGTGGCGCATGAGTGCATCATTGATCTGCGCTGGTTGAAAGACCGCACCGGCATCAGCGTGGAAGATGTAGCCAAGCGTTTGGTTGACTATGGCTTCCACGCGCCCACCATGTCTTTCCCTGTTGTCGATACATTGATGATCGAGCCAACAGAAAGCGAAGGCAAGCGCGAGCTTGACCGCTTCTGCGATGCGATAGTTGCGATTGCCGGAGAGATTGCCGATGTGGAACATGGCCGTGCAGATAAATTGAACAATGTTTTGAAAAATGCGCCACACACGCACAAGCAACTTTTCGGTGAATGGGCGCATCCCTACTCTAAGCAAGAAGCTTATTTCCCCTTGGGCGAGATTTCTTCAGCCGCCAAATATTGGCCCACAGTGGCGCGGGTGGATAATGTGTTTGGCGACCGCAACCTGATCTGCACCTGCCCACCGATTGAGGATTATATGCAGGCGGCGGAGTGACACTTCAAAACAAAACCCGGCACCAAGGCCGGGTTTTTAAATTCTATTTGTCGATGGTTAGTTCAACCGAGACTTCACTGCGGCAATTGATTCAGTGATTAGCTTGGCGCCGCCTTTTTGTTCGGAGATCAATTGGGTTGCAGCAGCGATCGCCAACTCAGTTGCTGAACTGCGAACATCCTTCGCAGCAGCAGCTTCAGCTTGAGCGATCTTCTGCTCGGCTTGCTTGGTGCGGCGGGCGATGGTTTCGGTTAGTTTCTTGCGGGCTTCTTCGCCATATTGCTTGGCAGCAGACTTGGCTTGCGAAACAATAGTTTCAGCTTCTTTTTCAGCATCAATGCGCTTTTGCTTATAATCGGCGAGAAGCTTTTCAGCATCTAAACGCAACTGCTTAGCGTCGTTCAATT
>JAYUPT010000053.1:0-13327 GCA_043759965.1 Aestuariivirga sp.
AAGAGGCGTTGCCAGCGGCTGCGCCCTTCATCTGAAACCACAATTATTTTGTAAAGCGAACCCATCTCAACAATTTCATCTGCCGCATTGCCGGTGGCAGTTTTAGTTTCGGCAACGCTAATTTTCATGGCCTTCAACAAGGCCTTAGCATTGGCCACGGCTTCTTCTGCGGCTGGCCTACCACTTTCAGTTTCAGCCACTGAAAACAGTGTTATGGGTTCTCTCAACGTGTGGGCCAAAACCGCTGAACGCCGCACCGCTTGCATAGAACGTGATGTGCCATCGGTGCAGATGAAAAACCCATGGCGCTCACCGCTGCTGCGCGCCACTAAAACCGAGCAGGGAGCCATGGTGGCCACAGTTTGCACAACGCCCGCATCAAAAAAAGCTTTAAACTCACCACGCCACCGCGAAGGCTGACCGAGGATCATTAAGTTGTAGGGTCCCAGCTCATATTGATCAAGAATGCCCACGGCAACATCAGGTGCAGTTTTCAATTTCAAAACCACACTGCGCCCTGAAGGGCTGCGATATTCCGCTTTATTGTCTCCCGCAGGGTCACCCCAAGCATCTTGATGTTCGGTGACCAAGGGCCAATCCGAAACATCCAAGCCTTCTTCTTTCAGAATTTCCAACGCGCGTTTGAGATGCTTCACACCCGGCAGTTCAAACCCGGCTTCCATCATATTCTGCCGCGCCAGTCGCACTTGCAATCCGCCGGAGTGCAGGCCCTGATCAATGGGCCGCACATAAAGCACAATCACATCTGTATCATCGCCCACCGCCAATTGTGCAGCAGCCCGGACAGAGGAAAATGATTCATCCGAGCCATCAATGCACGCCAAAATGCGAAAGCGATTGCGCCTTTGAGCGCGCAAGTTTGACAAAGTCTTGCGCACCGCAGCCTCTTGGCGATCGGACAATGTGGTGCGTTTGAAAATGTTTTTCATGGCAGTAGGGGCCAATAGAAAGTTGCCGTCAAAATAAGCACGACGAAAGAAATGATCATCATGCGAATGCCAATTTTGAAAAAGTCAGAACTTTTCAAATAGCCAGAAGCATAGATAATGGTGAATGCAGGTTGTGCCGCTGGTGTTAAATATCCAAAAGCAGAAGCAATCGCCGTAATAAAACCAACACGCAACGGATCTTCACCAGCAACAACCGCCGTTTTTAAAACCACCGGCCCCAGCACGGCCACGGCAGCGCCCGCTGTCATCGTGTTGGTCACACCCACGGTGAGAAGGGCAATGGCTGTGTTGAATGCAACATCACTTCCCGCGCCAATATATTCCATGCCATGAATAACGCCATTGGCCACCCATTCAGCAGCGCCAGTGCTTTTCATTTGCACACCCAGCGATATTGCAGCGGCATATAGCAAAACCACGCCCCAGTTCACGCCAGCGTTAATATCTTCCCAGCGTACCAAGCCGAAAACCAAAAATGCCGCTGTGCCTGCAATGGCGATAGTGCCAAGCCCAACAGTAGATGAGAAAGCCACCCAGCAGGCAATTGTTATTGCGAAAATAAGAATGGTCATCCATTCATTGCCGCGCATTGGACCTTGCATGGAAACCTGCGTGCGCAAGCGGCTGATGGCGCGCGACATATCAGTGGTCTCAGGCCGAAATGTGAAAATCAAAAGGGCCGCCACAATGGGCAGGCGCACAATGAACATGGGGAAGGTGTAAATCGCCCAATGCACATAATCCATCAAGTAACGTTGTGTTGCGGGATCAAGCGGATTGTAAAAAAAGTCATGCCAATAGCCAATCATAATGGCATTGCGCGCTCCACCTGAAGGTGTTGCAACGCCAGCAATTGAACAGCCATAAGAAATTGAAAACAAAATAACCGCCGCAAGATTGTGAACTTTTTTAGGGTCATTTGAAGTGAGCGTGATCAATGTCACCCCCACTGGCAGCATCATGGCAGCCACAGTGTGCTCCCCAATAAAAGCCGCAAGCACGCCGCACACAGTGGTTATGCCAAAGCTGATCCAATACACGTTGGTGCCGGTCATGCGCACAATCCACCACGCAATGCGTTTATCCAACCTCTGCTTCACCACAGCCACGGCCAGCATCAATGAGCCCATGATGAACAGCACAGAATCCGTCATCAAACTTTGTGCCACTTTGGTGGGGTCAACACCGAGCAGCAAAACTTCACCAATGATAATCAACAGCGGCACAGTGGGCAGCGGCACGGCCTCGCTGATAAACAGCATGGTCGCCATTATCGACATGCACAAAACAATTTGTCCCTGATGCGACAAGCCAAGAGGGGCGGGCACCGCCATCAGTGAAAATCCAACAATCATAGTGATAATAAACCAGCGCCGCTTCCACAGCAGTGACAAATCCACATACGAACGCAAGTGCCGGTAACGCTGATAGCCGCGCCTGCGAAAACGGCTCACCCCAGCCGAGGGCTCATGCGCAAGCAAACTATCGCGCGCGAGAACGAAACTGTTGCTTTCCGTGGTCATCTTTGGAATCTCAATCCAATTGCCCAATTCATATGTTTCCTGAACCAAAAAGCGCCAAGCTTCAAGCATGGTTTGCGAAATCTGCGTATTGGCCTTAAAAACATTTCAGATTGGCCAAAGGGAACATTGAATGAGTACTATAGAAAAGGTTTTGGGCGAAGCTGAGCAGGGATTCAAATCCAGCATGACCAGACTTTTTGAGTTGCTGCGCATTCCCTCAATTTCAACCGATCCAGCTTATAAAGCAGATTGCCAAACAGCGGCCAATTGGCTGGTGAAGGAATTAAACGCTATTGGCTTTGACGCCACAGTGCGAACCACGCCCTGCCACCCGATGATTGTGGCGCATTACACACCCAAATCCGCCAACGCCAAAACACCCCATGTGCTTTTCTACGGCCATTATGACGTGCAGCCCGTGGACCCCGTTGAACTGTGGCACACCAAGCCATTTGAACCAACCCTCAAAACTGACAAGAATGGCGTGGAACGAATTTATGGTCGTGGCACGGCGGATGATAAAGGGCAGTTGATGACCTTTGTGGAGGCAGCCCGCGCGTGGATAAAAGCCACTGGCTCGCTTCCCATCAAAGCCACTTTCCTGATTGAAGGTGAAGAAGAAAGTGGCTCCCCCTCACTCATTCCATTTCTCAAGGCCAACAAGGCGGAACTTTCCTGCGATGTGGCCTTCGTGTGTGACACCAATATGTGGGATGAGAAAAACCCCGCCATCACCACCAAGTTGCGTGGCATGGTGAAAGAGGAAGTTACCGTCACCTCGCCTTCGCTAGACCTCCACTCCGGTCTCTTCGGCGGTGCTGCTATGAACCCTTTGCGCGCTCTTTCTAAGATGATTGCGGCCCTGCATGATAAAAAAGGCCGCGTGACCATTCCCGATTTTTACAAGGGCGTTTCCGAATTGCCCAAGGCAACCAAGAAACAATGGGCCGGATTAAAATTTTCAGAGAAGAAATTTCTGGGCGCTGTCGGCTTGAAATCCAACGCTGGCGAAATTGGCTATAGCACCAATGAGCAAATCTGGGCGCGGCCAACAGCAGAAGTGAACGGCATGTGGGGTGGCTATCAAGGGGCAGGAAGCAAAACTGTCATCCCCTCGCAAGCCCATGCCAAATTCACTTTTCGTTTGGTCGGCAAACAAAACCCAAAAGCCATTTTGAAAGCCTTCCAAACTTTTGCCAAAAAGCAAATGCCAAAGGATGCAGCAATCACATTCTCCGGCCACGGCAGCGGCAGCCCGGCCTCTGAAATCAGTGAGAATAATATCTACATCCAAAAATCAGCAGCAGCACTTAAAGCCGAGTTCAAGAAAGAAACAGTGTTGATGGGTTCTGGTGGCTCCATTCCCATCGTCCAAAGTTTTAAAACAATTCTCGGCATGGATTCCGTTTTGGTGGGCTTCGGCCTGAACGATGATGCCATCCACAGCCCCAACGAAAAATATAATGTGGTGAGCTTTCAAAAAGGTATCAGAAGCTGGGTGCGAATTATTGCAGCACTGAGCGAGAAATGAATGATCCCATTACGCTGCTGAAGGACTATCATGCGGCGCTGAATGAATTTGATTTAGAAAAAGTGAAACGCATGTTTGCGGAAGATGCAGTCTATGTCTCTCCGGGTTTGAACGGTGAGATCAAAGGCCGAGACGCAATCATACAAGCTATGGGCAAGTATTTTGTCGAATACGCCGATCAGGTTTCGACGGATGAAAGTGTTGAGCAACTCGGCCAATTTGGAGTGAAATCGATTTGGACCTTGGCAGCCACCAACAGATCTGGCGTTAAAATTAGACGGAAGGGTGAAGAGATAATTCATTTTAACATCAATGGATTGATTGAGCGCATTGAAGTGAAGGATTATCCTGTTACCCAATCCTAAACTTGGCCACATGTTCCGGCGCAACTAATCCTGCCAACAACCTCGGATCATCTAGCGCTGGGCTAGCCACTGTTTGCAGCGGAATAACGCCCGCCCAAATTGGCAACGCATAATCTTCTTCATCATCACCAGGTGGGCCATTCCGAACTTTGGCTGAAACCTCATTCAGCTCCAGCCCCAGTATTGTTGTGGCCTTCAATTCTTTTTCTTGCATCTTGCGCAACATATCCCAGCGCCCCGGAAAAAGTTGATCAACCATCGCCTTCAGCCGTGCTTCCTTATCATCCCTGTGCAGCACTTTATGCGCCGTGCCAAAAGCCATCACCGAGCGATAATTGCACGAATGATTAAACGCTGAACGTGCCATCACCATGCCGTCAAACAAAGTCACGTTAATGCAAACTTGCGTTTCTTCACACGCTTCCAACATGCGGCTGGCGGCTGAACCATGCCAATAAACATGATTGCCCTCGCGCCATTGCAAGGTGGGCGTCACATAGGGAGCCCCGTTAAACACATAGCCAACCGTGCACATTGGCTGTGCATCAAGAATGGCATGAACCGTTTCGGCATCATATAAAGCCCGCTTGTTTAATCGCTTAACCCGCGTGCGTTCAGTTGGAGCTACAGACATTTTTCACCTCTGCGGTGACAATGCCTTTTCCTCAATGTTGATACGAAGGGCCAGAATGTCAGAATTTATCCGCCAGTCACACTCATGTGACGAGAAACGGCAGGCTTATTATGCGTGCGGTCAATAATAAAATCATGGCCCTTGGGCTTGCGTGAAATGGCTTCAGCAATGGCGCGGTGCAAAAGTTCATCACCTTCTGAAGCTCGCAAAGGTGCTCGCAAATCCGCCGCATCCTCTTGCCCCAAGCACATATACAATGTGCCCGTGCAAGTGAGCCTAACACGGTTGCACGACTCACAAAAATTATGCGTGAGAGGTGTTATGAACCCAATGCGCCCGCCCGTTTCCTTCACTGTCATATAACGCGCCGGCCCACCGGTTTTATGGGGGTCATCAAGCAGCGTGAATTGATCCATCAATTGCGCCCGTACCACACTCAGCGGTAAATACTGGTCCGTGCGGTCACCATCAATATCACCCAGCGGCATGGTCTCAATCAAAGTGAGTTCCAATTTCTGCTCATGGCACCAGCGGATCATATCTGGAATTTCATGCTCGTTAACGCCCTTCAGCGCCACGGCATTGATCTTGATTGAAAGGCCAGCATCTTGTGCCGCCTTAATGCCATCCAGCACCTTGGCCAAATCGCCCCAGCGTGTAATCTCTTTGAACTTTGCTGGGTTCAAAGTATCCACAGAAACGTTAATACGCTTCACGCCATGCAAAGCCAATTCCTTGGCGTGCTTAGCCAATTGGCTGCCATTGGTGGTGAGCGTTAATTCTTCCAGCGCGCCAGAATTCAAATGCCGCGACAGGCTTTCCACCAAAGTCATAATGCCCTTGCGCACCAAAGGCTCACCACCTGTGAGGCGAAGTTTCTTCACACCTTGGGCAATAAAAGCCGAACACAAACGGTCCAACTCTTCCAAAGTCAGCAAATCTTTGCGCGGCAAAAATGTCATGTCCTCGGCCATGCAATAAACACAGCGAAAGTCGCAACGGTCGGTCACCGACACGCGGAGGTAACTCACATGGCGGCCAAACGGATCGATGAGGGCAGGGGAAATGTTCATGGGCTATATTTGGGCGTATATAGCGTACAGGTCAAGGGATCGTGAAGTGCAAATTCGTGAGAGCGCAGCTAGCATGCAGGCGCAATGAAGAATCTAAACTGCAATAGACGTCAAGCACTTGCTCTGCTTGGCTTATCCACGCTTGGCGCAACGTCGCAGGCTGAAGTTGACTTGGCCTTAGTGCTTGCCATTGATTGTTCTTACAGCGTGAACGCCGAAGAATACCGTTTGCAAATGCAGGGCTTGGGCCGTGCCTTTATGAACCCCCATGTTTTTGAAGCGATTGCGCGTGGACCAAGTAAGAAAATTGCCCTCTCTGCTTTTCTATGGTCGGAAGAGGGAAGTCAGCTCCTCATCATTCCATGGCGAAAAATTTCCTTAAAGAATGAAGTGTTTTCGATCGGCAAACACTTGGTAAATACCGCCCGCGATATTTCACCGAGTGGAACCTCGATCAGCAGCGCTTTGCATTATGCCCAAGTGCTTTTAGAAAAAGCCCCATCGGCTTTGCGCCAAGTTGTTGATGTTTCAACGGATGGCCGCAACAATTCTGGCCCAGCAGTTGAGCAGGTGCGCGACCAACTTACAGCTTCTGGAATTACCATCAATGCGTTGGCGATTGTTAATGAAGTAACTGATCTGCTGCCCTATCTCGCAAAAGAAGTGGTGGGTGGAGACGGCAGCTTTGTGCACAAAGCAAATTCATATCACGTTTATAGTGAGGCAATTTTGAAAAAGCTCATAAAAGAAATTGAAGGACCAGGAGTGAGTTGAGTTTCAATATCCCGGCGGCGGGGTAAACCCACCCAATTCCTGCTCCAATAATTCAGCAAATTTCAAACTTGTAAAATCACCATATTCGCGCGTGATAATTTGAACGCCAGTGGGCAAGCCTTGCGGCGTTAGGCCAAGGGGTGCCTGTGTTGAAGGCAAATAATATCCCCCTGAATAACCCGCCCAAAAGCGCTGGTCGATTGTGGAAACACGTTTGCCATTCACCTCAATAAAGCGCTCATGGCGCTCTCCCACTTGGTCGTGTGGAAAAGCAGTTGAGGCAGCAGTAGGGCACAGCAACACATCCCACTCATTAAAAAATTGATCCCAGAGCAAACGCATCTGGTGGCGGCGTTCATTCACTTTCAGCCAATCACGATGTGAAAGTGCAAAAGCTCTGGTCATCATTGCCACATAAGATTTATCACCATGCGCAAGACCTGCCGCGTTGCTCACTGCCGTATTATATTCAGCGTCAGTCAATTTGCGCGAAGCCGTTGCGCGAAGCAGAGTGATGTAAATTTCATAAGCCTCTTCATCGCTGAAGGCAGGCCGTGCATCGAACGAAAGCTTCTTCACCAATTTTTTCAAAAAACCTGCCGCCGCAAATATTTTATCCTGAACAGGTTGATCAACTTCAGAAATAGCACTAGAAACTTTGACAGCCACGCGAAAATCTTTGAGGGTTTTTTGCGGCGCGCGCGGCAATTTATAGTGCAGACCACGCGATTCCGCGCCCACAAGAATATCCATCATCGCCGTCAAATCCTTGGCAGAACGTGCCAAGGGTCCAGCCACGGTAATGTCACTTGGCATCACAATGCCAGGCAAGAGATGCCCACGGTAAGGCACCACACCATAAGTAGGCTTATGGCCAAACACGCCGCAATAATGGGCTGGGTTGCGAATGGACGCACCAATGTCGGATCCAATTTCCAAAGCGCTCATGCCTGTTGCCAGTGCCACAGCAGAACCACCAGAAGAGCCACCGGGGGAACGCGTTAAATCCCACGGGTTATTGGTGGTGCCATAAATTTCATTGAAACTTTGCCAATCAGCCAAATCCAGCGGCACATTTGTCTTGCCCCACATCACCGCACCAGCATCAGTCAGGCGCGTTAAAGCAGCGGCGTCACTCTTTGCAATGTTATTGCGATATTTTGGGTTGCCCCAAGTGGAAGGATGCCCCGACCAATCAAAAGACTCTTTAGCCGTCATCGGCACGCCATCAAAAACTGAATGTGCCTCGCCCTTTTTGAAGCGCCGATCAGCCGCCGATGCCTGCCGCATAGCGCGGTCAATATCAGTCACCACCACAGCATTCACAACGGAATTGTGGCGCATATATTGGTCCAAACAGGCCTGCAGCAGCTCTTTGGACGAAAATTTTCCAGCCTTTAACAAGCGGCCAAGTTCAAGCGCAGATTTGAAAACCAGTTCACCCATGAACAGAGAATACCCATGTGGCAAACGCATGCAAGCCCTAGCGACAAATCGAATGAGCCTGTGTATCAATGAAGCATGAACCAACATCGCTTAGGGGGATATTTTTATGCTGCATCAGGTGCTGCATTATTTTCCACCAAAGCCATTTTCATAAAATTGGCCTATATGGAGCAAGCCAATGCTGCTTTGATGTTGGCCTTGCGCATGGCCATTTCACTGCCGTTTTTTTTTGGCGTTGGTTTTTATGCGCTATATAAATTGCGCCGCGCTGGCAGGCCACTGCCTAGTTTTGAAATGTTTGTGCGCGCCACACTGGTGGGCTTTGTGGGCTATTACATTTCATCGCAATTAGACTTTGCCGGATTGATTTACATCTCAGCGCAATTAGAAAGATTGGTGCTGTTCACCTATCCCATCTTTGTGATGTTCCTTGGATGGATGTTTTTCAAAGCCCGCATCACTTGGTTCAGCGTGTTGGCCGCCGCGATCACTTATGCCGGACTCGTTGTGGTGTTCCTAAGCGCCTTGCCAACAGGCGGAAGCAACACCATCATCGGCACAGTGCTTGTTCTCGGCTGCGCCATAACTTTCGCTGCCTATCAATTGTTCGCCAAGAATTTAATCTCAAACATGGGCAGCATGTTGTTCACAGCGATTGCACTCTCGGCGTCGGGCTTTGCCTGCATCGCACATTATATGGTGGTGAGCCGCAGTTTTGATTTCTCATCGAGCCCGCGCTTTTTCTGGCTCTCCGCAGGCACCGCAATTTTCGCCACCGTAATCCCATCATTCTTAGTGAATGCCGGATTATCTAGAACCACCCCCCAAACCACCAGCATGATCGCCACCATCTCGCCACTGATCACCATAGCATTGGCCGTGTGGATTTTAGGTGAACCGTTTACGCTGGCCGATGCCGTTGGTTCTACAATGGTGATTGCAGGGATCGGGCTTTATGCGTGGGCGGATTCGAGGAAGGTGAGCGTAACAAACGTTGTGTAACGTTTTCTTCCTTCTCCCCTTGAGGGAGAAGGTGGCGCGAAGCGACGGATGAGGGGTTGCTGGCAATAGAAGCTGCAGCCTAACAATCAATTTCCGTCCTTCGACGGGTTAACAGTCTAATTTTTTGTCTATTGAAAAATGTAGATTTAAGATAGGTTAACAACCTAAATATTGGGTTGGGAGGCTACATTGCGAAGCGCTAACTTACTAATTTGCATGTTTGGACTGTGGGCACTGCTGCCCAGCCATCTCATGGCCCAAGAAACTGCCACAGCAGGTGGCGCAGTTTCAATAATTGAAGCTGAAGTCACCGAGCGCAATATTGAAGGTGAATTAGACGCTTGTGAATTTAGGTATCTACTTGGCTTTCAGGACAACATATATAAAAACGGAGCGATGGTCGCATTGCGCGGGTCGGTTTCGTTTAAGGCAAACTCAAAATCCAAAAAACGTCCTATCATGATATTGAAGGTAACAGGCTTTGATATTAATGGCTCTAAATCTGAGTTGTTTAATATCAATTATGCATACCTATCTAGCCAAGGAACCAGTTTTGCAAAAAAAGAATACACAAAGTTTACTTGTGACGATGGCGGGCTATGTGTTGGTTATGATTTCATTTCAAACCCTGCACTAATTCCAATGTTGCCAGAAAAAATTGAAATCAATTTCAATAGAAGTTCGGGAAGCTCAGACATTAGTGTGCCGATAAATTTGAATTTGAATAGTCCGCAAGAGGCAAAAAAAATGCTTGTATGCAAGGCAAAGCTTTTCGATATTATCGGAAAAAATATACAATGACATTGCACCTAAAAAAATTGCTCCAATTACAAAAGGTTGAATTGTGAAAGTGAACCCAATGACAATGACAACGAGTCAAGTCCTATCATATCTCGCTCTTATCTTTACAATAGTTTCTGTCGTTCTGGCGATAAAGAGTCAGAGCATAGAAATACGAAATCAAATTGATTTTTTTATGGATGATCTACAATTGCAAGGAAAATGGGCGCTATGGGGAACTATTTCACAAGCTATTGCTGTCGGACTATTGATTATGCGCGCACTTTTTACCGGTGATGTTTAGTCCGTATTAGAATAATAGTTTACGGTGGCGGAAGCGCGTTCCAGAGCCAACAGCCCCCTCATCCGGCGCTTCGCGCCACCTTCTCCCTCGAGGGGAGAAGGAAAGTTAGTCTAACTCACATTATCCGGCAGCACTTCCTTGCGCTTGGCCATAAAATCTCTCAAGCCCTCGTCAATGCCTTCGTCTAAAGCCGGGGCCACATATTCATTCAGCATGTGTTTCCATTTTGAATTGGCGCGCACCACAATGTCTTTCTCGCCGTCATCATGCCATTGCTCATAAGAATTATTATCAGCAAGGCCAGAACGCCAGAAGGCAGTTTCAAAATTCTTCTGGGTGTGTTCGCAACCAAGATAATGCGCACCAGGCCCCACTTCGCGGATTGCATCCATCGCCTGACCATTTTCCGAGAAGTCCACTCCTTCGGCAAATTTCTGGAACATAGTCAGCTGGTCCGCATCCATGATCAGTTTTTCATAACCAGATGAAAGCCCGCCTTCCAACCAGCCAGCCGAATGCAAACAGAAATTCACACCCGAAAGAATTGTGGACCACAACGTGTTGGACGTTTCGTAAGCCGCTTGCGCATCTGGAATTTTAGACCCGCACAAACCACCACCTGAACGGAATGGCACACCCATGCGCCGTGCAAGCTGTGCAGCACCGAATGTCACATGCGCTGGCTCAGGCGTGCCAAATGTTGGCGCACCTGATTGCATCGACATGGAAGCAGCAAAAGTGCCAAACACTACAGGCGCACCCGGGCGGCACAGCTGCGTGAAGGCAATGCCCACGGAAGCCTCAGCCAAAATCTGTGTCAGTGTGCCAACTGTAGTTGTTGGCGACATGGCACCCGCCACAATGAAGGGCGAAATAACACACGCCTGATTGGCCCGTGCCAAAACCTTCAGCGCCCCCAACATCACACCATCCCACACCATCGGCGAGTTGGCGTTGATGAGTGATGTCATCACGCAATTCTGATCAACAAATTCTTTGCCGAACAGCATTTCGCACATGGCAACAGAGTCAGCCGAGCGTTCCCCCGCTGTCACAGACGCCATGAATGGTTTGTCAGAATATTTAATGTGCGTATAGATCATATCCAAATGGCGTTTGGCCACGGGAATATCCACAGGCTCGCATAAAGTGCCGCCCGCATGGTGCAGCGACGGCAGCATGTAAACCAGCTTGGCAAAATTGCGGAAATCTTCGATGGTGGCGTATCGCCTGCCTTCATCCAAATTGCGAATGAAGGGAGGGCCATAAACCGGAGCAAACACGGTGTTGTTGCCGCCAATCACCACCGAGTTTGCTGGGTTGCGCGCATGTTGCACATATTCGCGCGGTGCCGTTTTTATCAGCGAGCGAACTAATCCGCGTGGGAAACGAACACGAAAACGCCGAGCCTCCGTGGCGGATGCTTTCACATCAGCGCCCACATCTTTCCACATTTGAACGGCTTCTTCGTCTTCATAAAAATCAATGCCGGTTTCTTGCAACACAGTTTCAGCATTGTTCTCAATCAACTCAAGTTGATCGTCAGAAAAGGGCTCATAAAGCTTGATATTGCGACGAATATAGCCAGCTTGTTTTATCTCATTAGACCCGCGCAGCGCCCGCCGTGCATCAGCACCGCCACGCGCACGGCGGCCTGTTTGAGCGGGAGCTGGCTGTTCTTCAGTCATTGTAGCCTCAGTTGAGAAAGTTTCACCTATTGCTGGTTTATACTCAACATAAAGTCGTGGGCGGCAACAAGCGTCAAAGGGAGGGCAAGAAACGACCTTAGGTGCGCCCGGCAATCTCGTCCGACAAATCGTGGTTCACATCACGGTGGCCTGCTTCATCTTGGCGAACAACAATAACCACATCGCGAAGCCGCGCATCAGCGGGCAGGCTCCAATACTTGATGGCAAATTCTGGGGCCGGAATGTTCTCGGCCCGCCCTGCATCAATATCTGCCAGATATTCTGTGTAACTATAAACCGCCTCTTCTTCGAGGTAGCCCACAAACCTGTGTGCCACGCGCGGCCACACCAGATAGAATACAAAGAAACCATTGAAGAAAATGCCTTGTGCGATCACAATTAATATGCGCTCCAGCCAATTTGGTTTGGCCACGCTGATGAACGTCATCAAATGGGCGCGCTCATTTTCGGCTTCGTCGAGCAGCACTTTAATCCAGCCGCGATCATCTTGCATGCGCCGCAGCGATTTTAGATGGTTGAGCATACCACCCACCATGCCGGGCACGGCTGCCACAGTTTCAAGAACCACAGCCCGGTGGCCATAGCGATGGCGAAAGAAAACATCGGCAAAAAGCCTCATAAATTTTACAGCGCCGTAAGCGATACTATCGCCAATGCCGACGGGCTTATAATGGGTGACGCGGAGTTCGGTTTCAGGGTTCATTGCGGGCTCCTTATGAGCTTTAGATTGGTGTCAGCTTAGCGCATTTCAAAGGTCAAATTCGCCACATGTGACAAGCTGACATTTATTTAAAATTGAACTCGCAATTCCTCCAGCCCATGAAAATGATAAACATCTTTATACTGCGGAACACCCATCAACCGCAGCTTCGGCAGCCGCGCAAACAGCGTTTCAAACGCAATCAACATTTCCAACCTTGCCAATGGCGCACCAATGCAAAAGTGGATGCCAGCCCCAAAACTCACTTGGGCGTTTTGTTCACGGGTGGGGTTGAAAACTTCAGCTGATTCAAAGCGTGCGGGATCATGGTTGGCAGCCCCTAACATTAACCCCACCGTCTCGCCCTTCTTAAAATTCACACCGGCAAATTCCAAATCTTCCAAGGCATAGCGCGTTAACATGTGTAGGGGCGCATCGAAGCGGAGAATTTCTTCGATGAGGGCAGGGGTGATGGGCCCGCTGAGGCCGTGCTCCAACATCGCCTTCACGCCATT
>JAYUPT010000054.1:0-4815 GCA_043759965.1 Aestuariivirga sp.
GGCCCACATGGTGTGGTGATCAAAGCAGCCGACGATGAAAGGCACGTCAGACACGATACGGTCCAGCAGCTGGCGCGTAATTGGGCCATCGCGCCCCAAGCTCTCATGCGCGATGCCATTGGCGCTGATGACTTTCAGATTTGGATTGGCCTTTCGATGTTGAGAAACTGAATCATAAAACTCTTGGAAGCTACTGATATGATTGACCATTAAAGTGGTTATTTCCACCGCACCGCCAAACAAATGGACATGGCCTTCAATGATGCCAGGCATGACCGTTTTGCCTTTCGCATCGACCACACGGGTGTGTTTGGCGAGAAGCTGCTTCACATCATCAGAGTTGCCCACGGCAATAATTTTATTGCCGTTCACTGCGATGGCCTGCGCGAAGGGCTGGGCCAGATCCATAGTGATAACGCGGGCGTTGGTGATGATGAGATCGGCGTAACGCATTTTACCCTCTTGAAAAAAATATGACTAAGGCGCACCTTATTTGAGTCGTCAACAATTGAAAGGAGGTGATCCCATGTCGAGTGAGTTCAACGCTAATGAGGCCCAGACATTGCGGATTAGTTCCGTTGGGGTAACCGCCTAACAGAATGCAATGTTCGAAGCTTCAGGAAGCTTCTCACGGCAAAGCTCACTGATTTAATCAGTGGGCTTTGTTTTTTTCGCGCGGGCCGCTAGACAGCACCAATGAACATTTGGAACATCCTCACCGCAGATCGGAAGATCAACCCCATTGCCCTGCGGCATTATTTTTCAAGATTGCGTTTTGAACACGAAGATGCACGGGTGAAAATTTTACCGCTTGCGCCTTTGCCTGTGGTGCAAGGTGGCCCGCTGAAAGGCGGGGCTGGGCCGGTGCTTTTTGCAGTAGCTGATATTGGATATTTCGAGCGCTTTGCAAATATATTTGCAAGCTCTGCAGCTTTGCGCAGTTCACAGAGTGCGTTGCATATTCATGTGCTGGGTGTTGATTTCCCACCGCACGTTCAAATTGATCACCTGCCCAAACATTTTACGGTGACATTTGAGGCTGTTGATTTTAGTGCGATGGATGGTGCATCGAAAGGCCGTTATTGTCAGTGCATGCGCTTTGTGCGGCTGGCGCAATTTGTGCAAACTTCGGGCCGAGATTATGTGGCCTTTGATATTGATGGGTTGTTTCAAAAATCATTTGCAAATTTAAGCACTGAATTTTCTGCTGATGTGGGCTTGATTGTGCGGCCTGAATTTTCCGATCCTGGACTTCGCGTGAATGCAGGAGTGGTGTTTATGCGCGCAAGTGTGGCGGCGCAAAATTTTATGAATGCGGCTTCCCAGCACATGCTGCGGCATTTGCAACATGCGCCATATATTGAAAAGCTTGATCAGCGCTGTTTGGCTTTGGAAATTGATGAAGCTGTTCAGCCACTTCCAACTTCGCTTTATGCTTTTGAGCCGGGGCAGGGCGCTTTTTATTCGGCTAAAGGTTCACGGAAGACTGATGATTTGCAGCATGTCTTTAAACAAATCTGAAGCGGGCCGCGCAGTGCGCGGCCCGGAATTCTAAGGCGTTAGTTGTTGATGTTGTGCAGATAGCGGCAAGTTTGGCGGGTTTGGCGATTGGTGCCGTAGTCAAAAATCCGGTTGCGATCATTTGGCCGATCCATACGCTGAGCGATGCGGGCTGGGAACACGCGCGCGCGCTGAACGTTAACATCTGCACCCGCACTCACCTGACTGCGCTTGAAGAATGTTACCAGACAAACCTCATTTTGATTTCTCATGTTCCAGCGATAGTCTCGATGATACCAGCCGTAATTTTGGTCGTACATATAGCCGGGCCCAACATTATAATCATAAAATGGCACACCAAAATAGAAGGTAACTCTGGCTTCGGCCATTGTCGATAAGCCAGCAAAAAGAGTTAGTGCTGCTAGCGAACCTAAGATTAATTTTTTCATTTTTTTACACTCCAATAATTTTGTTTGTAAATGCCGTTCATCGAATTTACTCGGGGCTATAACGCGGGCGCTTGATAAAGGTTCCGTGATGGTGGCAGGTGGCATTTTTAATGCAGGGCAGTAGCGTTGATAAGCGTTACGATTGATTTCAAGAAAGGCATTCCGCAAGCCTTGCTCACAGCGGCGGCAATAGGTCTTCAAGAAAAAATGCCCCAAGTTCCGATCTGCTGGATAAACCAGATTTTCGATAAACCGATGCAGCTTGTTGGCGAACGGTCGTTTCTTCCGAGCCGCGCAAATTAGCAATTTCTTTAAATGTCAGTCCTTTTAACATAAACAGTGCGATTTCAGCCTCGCTTTCACTAAGGCGCCAAGACTTAAACTGTTCTACAATTGCCCGGCCCAGGCCATCAGTATGAATGCGCGCCGCATTTCGCCACTTATCACTTTCTATACGCACGCGGGCAAGGTCTTTGGCGAGCACCAAGCGTTCACGACCTATTTCACGGGTTTCCAACGCTACGTAAGCCGTTGCAACTACTGCAATTGCCAGTATTGCTTTCTCTAAAACATCAAGTGAAAATCGTAGGAGCACAAATGGCTCGTCGTTCTTTAGCTGGTCAATTGTTATGAGTATGACCATCAATACCACGGACAAAACGACAAGCCATTTTACTCGCGTCATAAAATTTCTCCGTTACAAAGTCTAAGATTGGGAACCTCCAAATATGGAAGCCCCCATTTTATGTAACATTCCCTTATTGTGTTTTGAAAGAGCCAGATTGCAGAGTCTGGTTACCACTTTCTTCGATGGCCAGAACTTCCCATTTATAGTGGGTTGCGGCTTCAAAGAAAACCTTATCAATTTCGATAGAGGTTGTTGAAGCCAGCAGATACATACTTAGGCCGCGTTTGCCAATCATCTTTTTGTGGGGTTCTTCGTCCTTCTCAACAATTAACTGATATGCAATGATGTTGAGACCTGACCCATTGATTGCTTTGTTTGATGCCTGCCACGCCATTGTTGTGTTGCCCAGTGGAACTGTAGCGCCCTCCAAAGGTGCAACAAGAGTTACGCCATCGGGTATCTTGTGACTGAGCGTTGCTTTGCCAATGATTTGCCCATCGACGCCACCCATTTTAGAGGCTGTTGCAATAAACTGATATTCACCTTCGGGCATTTTTTCTAAAATTTTGGCCAATGGCACTGTGGCGTTGGCTGGCTCTACAGTTTCCAAGAACAGCTCAGTCATCCCCAATTCGGTCATGCGGCCGGAAGGTGAAAATTCTGCGACCAAGCCAGCAGGGCCAGTAATTTGCAGTTTCTCCCAACCGTCTGCATCCAGAAAAATCTGAAAACCTGTGTCATTGTCAGTTGCATTGTGTTCGATAATCAATTTAGCTTGCTTCATTGGCACATCAGCTTTTGCAGCCTGCTGTGACAGCAATGCAGCTGGAAGCATCAGGCCTGCAATAGTGTGTTTAAAAAATGTAGCAATTTTAGAGGTGCGTGATTTGCGTTGATCCATAATAATTCTCCTTCATTGTTAGCCAGCAATCGAAGCGGCAGGAGAAACATGAGCCGCTGCGAAAACGTCAACAATCCGACAGCAGCGATAGAGCGGTTTTATCATACATGTGTCTATGAAGGCGACAGCTCACCTAAAACATCGGAAAACAATGGGGACGCTTCCCTTTTATTCTTCCGCAATCATCACGCAGCTTTGAGAGCTTTTACATGGCTCACATCAACTTCGCGCTCGGCGTGCCATGCGTCATAGGCGGCTTGCATGTGCAGCCAAGTGCCAACGCCGCCGCCAAACATCTTGCCAATCAAGGCGGCAACATTCGGGGACAGCGGTTTGCGTTCGGCCAGAATATCATAAAGATGCTGGCGCGAAATCCCCAAGCGTTGCGAAATTTCGGCTTTTGGCATTTTAAAGTCATCAAGAATATCAGACAAAACAGCGCCTGGATGCGAAGGGCAACGATTAGGATTACGAACGGCTTTATAAGTTGGCATGGGTATTTCCTTCAATGATACTGTTCAAGGTCAACTTGATAGGCATGACCTTCTGAAAATTCAAATGTGATACACCAAGGGCCATTGATATGAATCGTATAGCGTGTTGGTTCAAATCCACGCAATGCGTGAAAATTATAACCTTCAATTGCAAGTCCATCGGGTGAAGAAGCCCAATCCAAAGTGTCAAGGCGCAGCAAAATTCTTTTGTGAAATCGAACATCAATCTTTGACTTGCCCTTGGTAAACAAGTTCGAAAGATCTTTATTTCTGAATGTCTTAATCACGCAACGACTGTAAACAATTCGCTGTCGTTAGTCAACAATCGCCTTACAGTGAAAAATTCGGTGATTTGGCGTGAGAATTGAGATATTAGCGGATACAATCATCCGCTTTAAGGTTCGTCATAATGCCTTGGCCGACGTATGTGACTTACCACTCTCCTGCCGTGCGGGCGAAGGAGTCTATGCCCCCCTTGCATCTCCCCCTCACTTCCGCCATAAGCCCCCTCATCTGAAGGCACCCGCTGGGGGCTGAACGGAAGGGGGTTCGCAAGAATCCTAGGAACCACAGGTTCCGGCTTCCCGTGTCTCCGCTCTTTACTGATCGGCTTAACTATCCTTTCTCCTGGATCGTTAGAGGCTCTGCGCTGGTGGTTTTGGTTGTTGTAACTAAAGAAAGGTTGATCCCTAATGGGTCTCTATGAACACACATTCTTGGTTCGCCAAGATGCGACACAGGCGCAGGTTGATGCGCTTTTGGAGCAATATACTGCTGTTCTCGCCGCTGGCGGTGCCAAGGTTGAGAAGGTTGAGAATTGGGGCATTAAATCGCTCACATTCC
>JAYUPT010000055.1:0-4736 GCA_043759965.1 Aestuariivirga sp.
CGCTTTGACAAGATGCTAGGCTCTGAACAAATCGGAACTCTAATTACATGTTTGGGTGCTGGCATTGGCCGCGATGAAAATGGTGATGGCTTTAATGTTGAAAAACTGCGCTATCACAAAATCATCATTATGACCGACGCCGACGTCGATGGCGCGCATATCCGCACTTTGTTGCTCACCTTCTTCTATCGTCAAATGCGTGAAATCGTGGAGCGTGGGCATTTGTATATTGCACAACCGCCACTCTACAAAATCAAGCGCGGCAATTCTGAGCAATATATCAAAGACAACAAAGGCCTTGATGCCAATCTGGTTGAAGTGGGCCTCGAAGGCGCAACACTTATTTTGGCAGATGGCAGCGAACGCGCTGGCCCAGATTTGCGGTTGATCGTGGATGAGGCTTTGACTGTTCGCACCATGATCGAAGGTTTGCATTCACGTTATCCAACCCACATCATTGAGCAAGTGGCGATTGCAGGCTCGCTTAATCCTGAAGTGATTGGCACGGCTGAACATGCGGAAAGTGCGGCCGCCTATATTGCCAAACGCCTTGATACAATTTCAGAAGAAACCGAACGCAACTGGCAAGGTGCCGCCGCTGCCGATGGCGGCTTGCAGTTTAATAGAGAGTTGCGCGGCGTTAAAGAAAGTTGGCACATTGATGGCAAGCTCATCGCCTCACAAGATGCGCTGCGCTTGGACAAAAAAACGCCACACCTTCAAGAAATCTATGCCCGCACCGCCAAGCTGCGCCGCAAAGATTCCGAAGTGCAAATTCATGGGCCGCTGTCGTTGCTGGAAAACATTTTTGCCGCAGGCCGTAAAGGTGTTTCAATGCAGCGGTATAAAGGTCTTGGTGAGATGAACGTCGATCAACTCTGGGAAACCACGCTTGACCCCAACGCCCGCACTTTGCTGCGTGTGCGCGTGGCCGAGATGGATGATGCTGATGATCTGTTCACCAAACTGATGGGCGATGTGGTTGAACCGCGCCGCGATTTCATCCGCGAGAATGCGCTTAATGTTGTGAATTTAGACGTTTAATGGCAGCAACAGCCGTATCAATATCTTGCTGAGGATCAAAAACTTGAAGTGGTTTTTGATCTTCACCAAACCAATTCACATAGTTTTTGGCAACGAGACGATCAACTAAAAGCCAGCGATCAGTGGCTGGTTCAATTACGCCTGATTTAAAAATAAAGTTCTTAGGCCAACGCTTGAAAACCCACTCTACTAAACTTTGCAAAATGGTAAATCTGTGCGGCAAACGATAAACCTGCACGGGCTTGTCCGCCGCCAACGCATCAGCCAACATCGAAACGCTATCGCTGGTGACAATAATTTCTGCCGCCTCGGCCAGGTATTTTTGATAGGGATTTTCGTTGTTTTTCGACCAGATAAAAACCTTGTGCGGCGCTGCAATCGCATCAGTAAAAGCCTGAGCTACCGCGCTTGACGTTCGTGGGCTTGTGACCAGGTTTAAAACTAATTTCTTATCTGCGGCATAGGTTAAAATATCCGACGCCATTTCGCGCGCAACACCCACATCTAAAATTTCTGGTGGGCTGCTCGCTCCAATCAGAACAGTGAGAGTGTTAGATTTTATTTTAGACTTACGCGATGATGCTGCCGTGAGCGGCAACATTAACTCCACAACATGCGTAAGTTTCGGCAGGCGATATTGCGCTGTGGTCAAAACCAAATCGAAATTCCGCACATCGCCAGAAGGCCGCGCCAAGCTAACAATCATGATTCTGCCAGCCGACTTTTTTTTCAATCGCCGTGCCACCACACTCGTGAGGGCCTCAGCACAAAAAATCATGTCCGGCCATGGCCCATCTAAGCTATCCGAGCCATCACCCAAACGGGCTAGCGGCGCATAGTGTGGTTTGCGAAATTGCAACTTCTTCACCACAAATGGCAAGGCCAGCGCATTTGCCAAATCTTGCATCTGGTTCAGATCGCCTATGCGCCTGTGCCACAGAATCCAAATCATCGGGCTGAACTGTGTTGATCAGAAATGGCGCGAAAACTGCCGACGAGCTTGGCCAAAATTGCATCCCAATTAAACGTCAGCGCCCGCTTTCGCGCGGCAGCGCCCATAGATTTTCGCAATTTTTCATCTTCGATCAATCGTTGCAACAAGCGATCAAAACCAATTTCATCACGCGCATTTTGCACAAAACCACTTTTACCAACTTCAACAATTGACCTGCTGCCCGTGGCATCCGCAACAATCGCCGGAAGGCCGCAAGCCATGGCCTCCAACGTTACATTGCCAAAAGTCTCACTTTCCGAAGGAAAAAAGAAAATATCTGAAGAGGAGTATGCAACCGCCAAATCTTCACCCTGCATAAATCCGGCAAAAACCGCATCGGGAATTGCCGCACGAAGGTTTTTCTCTTCGGGGCCAAGTCCAACGATGAGCGGCCTAAATCTCACACCGCTCTCGCGCAATCTCTTAAAGCAGCGAACCATCACATCAGTGTTTTTTTCTTTCACCAAACGGCTGACAAAACAGACCACAATCTCATCATCGGAAATCCCACATTCATGCCGCCATTCGAGAGAACGCTTCGTTGGCGCAAATAATTCGCTATCTACCCCGCGACCAAAAACTTCCATATTCTCTGCAATGCCATCGGCGCGCAAAGCATCGGCCATGGATTGTGATGGTGGATAAACCATTTTGCAGCGCCCATAAAATTTTCGGAAATACGACACCGCATATTTCTCCAAAAATCCAAGCCCATAAAATTTAAAATAGGTATCATAGCGCGTGTGAAACGTGGCAACCACCGGAAGTGACCAAGCCTCGGCCTGCTTCAATGCTTGATAACCTAGAATATCTGGCACGGCTATGTGAATGAGTGTTGGATTGAATGCTTTAAGCTTGGCCCGCGCCGCTTTTGGCAATCCCCATGCTATCCGATACTCGGAGCGAAACGGAATTGCAAACGACGGAACTGACACCACCTCGCCCGCTGATTGAAACGCTGGTGCCTTTGCAGTTGGTGCGAAAATCAGAACCGGAATATTGTTCTTCTCAAGATAAGCAACCAAGCGATTGAGCGTGAGTGCCACCCCATCCTTGATATAATTATAGTTGCCGGTGAACAGCGCAATCCGAAAAGGTTTTGCATCTGCCTCAGGCAAGTTCCACAACTTTCAATTTCGGCACCCGCGCCATCACTTCAAACGCATCGTGGCGGACATAATTTTTTGCCATGGCTTCGCGCAGTTTCGCTTCAGTTACCTTTCCCTGCTCCACACATTCGCGCAGCAAACCAAAAAATAAATTCTCTTGGTTTTGATCGGGGTGGCGATGATATTTGCCGAGGAACGCATGTTCGCCAAACAAGATGCGGCGCAGTTTCATAATCTGACCAATCACTGGCACAAATTCTGTGGGCGTGTAATCAACCTTCAATCCAGTTTTCCACGGCTGCGTGCGGCGATGCGTGTTATGCACCATGCGCGTTTGTGGGCTGAGCTTATCAAAATCATTCCACTCATTTTCAAAAGTGCCAATAGTCTCGCGGTCCTCCATCAGCAGCGACATCCAATTGTGATAATCACGTTTGCCTTCAAACAATTCAGCAAAGCCTTTTTCCACATCCCAATGTTTTAACTTGGCGCATTCAAGCAACATCACTGACGTTGCAAAGGCACCATTCTTAAATTTAGACCCTCGGCACATAATAGCTTTGCCTTGCATGTCACGGTTCAAAAGCTCCCACACATCAGCAACTGCAAACACGTCAGGGTCCACCACAAGTGCGCGGCCTTCATAACCCATCAGCTGCGGGGGCAAAAACCGCGTGATAGTGAAAGACTGCAAATCCTCATTCAGCCACAGGCGTTTTCCGCCATGGCGCATATAATGCTGGCCTTCGCGTTGCTGAAAATAAGGGAAATCTTCTTTGAGCATCACAGACACATCAAATTTATCGGCATGTGCAGAATTGCGCTTCATGGAATGCGCAGAAACAATTGCCCCAATTTCTTGTTTTGCATTGGTTTGAATAAAAATATGTGGTTTTTTAGGAACGATTTTCCGCTTGGCAGCCATAATTTGTCCATGTCTTGTTAAGCCGCCTTAATACCACGGGAGAAACCGAAAACCAAACAGCGAATTTGTATTTTTGGCGCAAGTGCTGTTAGAAGGCACTTAGCAACATGGATCAAAACCCTCCCAAAATCTGGCTCCTCGCCAGCCCGCATACAGGCGATAATACGCAGCTAATTGCGCTAGCTGATAATTTGGGCTGGGCTTATGACATCAAGAAATTGTCGTATCGTGGATCACATGCGTTCAGCCGATTATTGCCAAATTCTTTGCACGGTTTGACTGATGCGGCCCGCGCGCAGCTTAAGCCACCCTATCCCGATCTCATCTTAGGCGCAGGCCAACCCACCGAACCCATTGCACTCTGGATCAAACAAACCGCGCTCCATAAAACCCGTCTCGTTTATCTGGGAACCCCTTGGACCAAGCTTGAAAATTTTGATCTGGTGATCACCACGCCGCAATATCAATTGCCGGACTGTAAAAATGTGTTGCACATTGATTTGCCTTTGCACAAAGTTGTTCCGGAAAAACTACGCGCCGCTGCAGCCTATTGGGAACCAAAACTAAAACATCTGCCACGGCCATGGACAGCGGTTCTGGTGGGCGGAGCGAGTGGGCCTTATACATTTAATGAGGCCGCAGCCAAACGCCTTGCACAACAGGC
>JAYUPT010000056.1:0-4705 GCA_043759965.1 Aestuariivirga sp.
CCAAAGCACCGCGCACTTCAGCAAGCTGGGGCGAACTTAAAGCACTCTGGCTTTCACCAGACCAATGGTTGATCCTCTGTACACGGAGCAAAACCACTGCCCTGCTTGCTGAATTGAACGCTGCGCTGGGTAAAATTCATTCACTGGCTGTTGATGTGTCGGACATGCGCTCAATCATCCGTCTTGAAGGCGAAGGTGTGCGTGAGACTTTGATGAAGGGCAGCTCACTGGATTTGATCAGCGACGATTATAAAGCCGGAACAGTGCGGCGTATGCGTTTTGCTGAAATTGCAGCCCTGCTGCATGTGGTTGAAGACAACGTGATCGATATTTATGTGTTCCGCTCTTATGCGGACTATACTTGGGCGTTTTTGTTGAAGGCGGCACGCAAGGGTTCGGAAGTAAAACTGTTTAAGAAATAATCCTTGGCCCCATCCAGTCGAACAACTTGTCAAAACCACCGAAGGGATACATGTGAGGTGCTGCAATGCCCAGCTCTGGCTTATCGAAATGCAGCGTCGCCAGTTGATCCACGAATTCTGTGGGTTCGGAAACTGTGAGCAGTTTTGTGATGTTTAAAGCTTGCTTGCGGATGAAGCGGGCTGAGTTGCCAACGCCACACATAGCTGCATAGCGCACGAGAGTTTTAAGCGAGGCCGGGCCGGGCACACCCACATGCAGTGGCAAGTCAACACCTTCAGCACGAAGGTGCGAAGCCCAATATGCCAGAGGTTCAGCATCGAACAAAAACTGCGTGGCGATGAATCCCGCAATGTTTTTTTCTTTGAGCCAAGCCTGCTTTTCTTTCAGTACACGGATCATTCCAGCTTCACCGATATTTTTGCTAATGTCGGAATTGCCTTCAGGGTGACCTGCGATTCCTATGCGCTTTATGCCGTGGAGTTCAAATACACCCGTTTCCATAAGTTGAATGGCAGCATCAAATTTTCCAATCGGTTCCGGCGCACCACCACCCAGTGCCAGAACAGTGGTGGCTCCGGCTCTGGTCAGCGCTCCAACGCGGGCATTCAAATCTTCCTTATCCATCACAAAGCGAGCAGGAATATGTGGGATGGGGTTAAAGCCTGCACCCTTCAATGCAGCAACGGCAGTGATCTGCGCTTCCAACTCGCCAGCCGTAATCAAAGCAATAAAAATGTCAGTACCGCTTGGTAATTTCTCGCTCAACACTGGCAATTTTTCGATTTGTTTTGGGGTGATCTCGACAGAGGCTTTGCGTAAGAAAGCTGAGGTTTTTTCGATGGACATGATTGATCACAATGTTGGCGGTAATCTTGCTTGCCTTTTCAAGGCCATGCCCGCTTCCCTGATTGCGACAGAGCATGTCGGAAACCGACTGTTGCACTGCACATTCGTCGTTTTTAACCACCTCAATGGCGCTAGTGGACAACACTGAAATCTTAGCGCATCATGTCTCTAACGGAGCATTTCAAACATGTTTGGCGATAAACCTAAAGAACTTCCACAAACAGTGGCGCTTATTCTCATTCCAGAATTCACCATGATGCCTGTCACATCGGTGATTGAGCCCTTACGTTTGGCTAACCGTCTTTCGGAAAAAACGCTTTATCGCTGGACCTTACATTCACTCGATGGGCAGCCTGTAGCGGCGTCAAATAATATACTCACTATGGCCAATGGCGATCTTGAAACTATTTCGCCAGATGCAACTGTTGTTGTGTGTGCAGGCCTTAGTGTTCAGCAACACACTGATAAGCGCTTGTTGAGTTGGCTCAGAAAAACCGCACGGCGTGGTTCTGTTCTTGGCGCTGTGTGCACGGGTGCGCACATTCTTGCCGAGGCCGGATTGTTGGATGGTTACCGCTGCACCATTCACTGGGAAAATCTGCCGGGGTTTTCTGAGGCGTTTCCAGAGATCAATGCTACAGGTGGATTGTTTGAAATTGACGAGGACCGTTTCACCAGTGCCGGCGGCACAACGGCAATAGACATGATGCTCACCATGATTGCCAGCCAACATGGTCCGGATTTAGCATCTGCGGTGGCCGAAGGAATTTTGCATTCTCCCATTCGCCATCATAGTGAAAATCAGCGCATGTCTCTGCCGGCGCGCATTGGGGCACGCCATCCGAAGCTGGTTTCTATCATTGAAAAAATGGAAGTTAATTTGGAGGATCCGCTATCTCCAAGTTTGCTGGCTAAACAAGCTGATCTATCGACGCGGCAATTGGAACGGTTGTTCCGGCGCTACCTCGATCGTTCACCCAAACGCTATTATTTGGAACTGCGCTTGAAAAAGGCGCGGTCACTTTTGCTGCAAACCGATTTGTCGGTGATCAATGTGGCATTGGCGTGTGGGTTTTCTTCGCCATCGCATTTTTCAAAATGTTACCGCGCATTCTATGGCCGCACCCCCTACCGGGAACGCGGTGTGCCCATCACTGAAGCCGCCTGAAAAGAATTGAGTAAGTCGGGGAGCAAGCCTGAAGGCTCGCTCCCCTCCACCGCGCGTTCCTGCGACTGGGGGCAGTTAACAGGAAATACGCAGTGTAGCTCGTCTGCCAAACACGATTGCAGTTTATTGAATTTTCACAGGAAAGCATATTCTAGATCATTTGGTCAACATAATCCAATATGCAATATAATTAAGGTTGAAAGATTTCCCCTGTAATTTCTCCACGTCAATCCAATTTGTACTACACAGAATTGAATTTGAAATTGCTTATTTTGGCAAAACTATTTTCCATTGTGGCAATCCCTTATTTTATACACCAACTGCGGGGAGTTGCAAATTGAACAGCAGTCCACCGAGGTCAGAGTCTGCCAATTCCACTTTTCCTGCATACATGCTGGTTGTTTCCATAATAATTGACATGCCAAGACCAGAGCCAGGTTTACTCTCGTCCAATCTCTGCCCGCGCTTCAAAGCTTCGGCTCGATGTTCGGCTGCAATGCCGGGGCCATCATCTTCCACGGTAATCACCAGCCAACTGCGCCCCGGCTCCGTGCTGATCGGCAGAGCTTTGGCCGTCACATTTATTTTAGATTTTGCCCATTTGCAGGCATTGTCCATCACATTGCCCACCATCTCTTCAAGGTCTTGGCGCTCGCCGCGAAAACGCAATGTGTCGGGTGCATTCACAGTGATAGCCAGATTGCGGTCACGGTTAATGCGCTGCAATGTGCGGGCTAAAGATTGCAGCACTGGCTCCACATCAGTGGCCGAGCCAATGGTTTGCGCACGCGCTGCCCGCCTTGCACGATCAAGATATAAATTCACTTGATCGCGCATCACATCAATTTGCTCTTTGACCTTTGTCGCAAGTGGACTTTTAGAATCGCGCGCTTCGTTGGTTAGAACGCTGATTGGCGTTTTCAGCGCATGGGCCAAATTGCCCACTTGCATGCGGGCCCGATCAATAATTTCAAAATTGGATTGCACGAGCAAATTCAACTCATCAGCAACGGGTTGAATTTCTGCCGGAAAATCATCTTGCAGCAATTCAATTTTTCCGCTGCGAATGTCATTCAGGCGGTGTTGCATATCAACCAGCGGCTTTAAACCAAATCGCACTTGCACTAAAATGGCCGCAAGCAATCCTGCACCCAAAAGTCCAAGCACGGTAAGCAAGGCGTTTCGGAAAGATGCCACCTCGGCACTGAGTTCATCAAAGTTTCCAGCAACCATAAATGAATAATCTTGCGCACTGCCGAAGAGTTTTAGATTTTGTTCAATCACGCGCAATTGCTGGCCATCATTGTCGCGCGTTGAAAAACTGGCAATGCCATCTTTATCTCGTGACGCTAAAGCATTTTCTGGCACATCAATGCGCTGTTCAAGCAGCGAACCAGAAGCCAAATCGCCAAGCTTGCCATTCACTTCCCCAATCTGCCAATACCAGCCTGAAAGCGGTAAATTAAAGCGGTTGTCGGAAATTGACCCCTGCAGCCGCGGCTTGCCATCTGGCCCCAAATCCACATTGGCCAATATACCATCTAACGTGGCTCTTAGCCTCGAATCAAAATTGCGCTGTAATGCCTGTTGAAAAAGTCCATTGAGCAAATAGGCCGCACTGACCAATAGAATGATGGCTACAACTGCTGATGATAAAATCAGCCGGAACGAAAGCGAGTTAGCCCGCATGACCCGTCTCGGACATGCTATAACCCATGCCACGAATTGTTTGCAAAACATCTACACCGAGTTTTTTACGCAAGCGGCCCACAAACACTTCCACAGTGTTTGAATCGCGATCAAAGTCTTGGTCGTAAAGGTGTTCCACAAGTTCAGTGCGCGAAATCACCTTGCCATTGTGGTGCATCAAATAAGCCAGCAAGCGAAACTCAAGCGATGTGAGTTTTATGGCAGAGCCATTCACCGTCACTTTGGCGTTAGCAGTATCTAAAATCACTGGCCCACAGGTGAGTTCAGATGTGGCATGACCGGCAGAGCGACGCAGCAAAGCCCGCACGCGGGCTAGCACTTCTTCCATGTGAAAGGGCTTGGTCACATAGTCATCAGCACCCGCGTCAAAGCCCGCCACCTTGTCGCTCCAGCGATCACGCGCTGTTAGAATGAGCACAGGGGTTTTCTTGCCAGCCCGGCGCCATTTTTCCAGAACGCTAACGCCATCCAAAACCGGAAGGCCCAGATCGAGGATGATGGCGTCATAGGGTTCAGTGTCGCCAAGGAAGTGGCCCTCTTCGCCGTCATGGGCTTTGT
>JAYUPT010000057.1:0-12892 GCA_043759965.1 Aestuariivirga sp.
ACAAGGCTTCATCTTCTTTCTTCGCTTCTCTGGGAGCCGCAGATGATGCAACATCATTCTCTGCATAGGCTTTACTCTTCAAGTCATCATAAATCGCAACTTGAATTGGATCTTCCCCCAGCTCAGGTGCTGCCGTTGCCCCCAAGGGCCGTGCTGTTGAAAGTGTCAGCGCCACATCATTCCAGCTTTCGCCAGAATACTGCACCACCTCGGCTCGCCTAACGATGTTAAGTTTTGCTGCCTCACCTTTTGTTGGGAGGCTCATGCGCGCATCATAGAACGGCTGCCAACCTGCTTCTTGAATTCTATAGCTGATTTTGAACTTCGCACTCATCTGCGCGCTGGCTAATACATGCACGGAAACTTGAACATGCGCCCTCGCATCAGGTGCCAAACTCGAAGCCTTAATTTGCAAATCGCCAATCAGCTTATCAATGACCCGCTGGCGCAATTGTGCTTCATGCATGGTTTTAGAAATTGACGCTAAACGCGCACCCACCAAATCAATCAGGCCGCCCAATTGGGTTGCATCAACTGCTTTTACAGTGTCGGTGGAAGAGGCTGGCACCAATTGTTTGTCGGCCAGCGAAAGTAAAAGTTTGCGCTGGTAATCTGCATCTGAAATAGTTTGATCCAAGCCTAAGCGCTCATCATTCAAGACTTCAATTTGGCTATCAATGGCTTTGCGCTGTGCATCAAACTCAACTGAAGAAAGCTGAACCAGTTTAGAATCAACCGATGTAATTTCTAAACCCTGCCCACCAAGGCCTTCAACCCGAATGGATTGCGCATCAATGGTGCCTGGCAGATCATTTAATATCAGCGTGTGTTCGCCCGCTGGCAAACTGGCCTCAGTCACGCGCACCACGTCAGCACCCTGTGGAAACACCGTCACGGCATCCACATGTGAAGCGGCCTTAAATTCTTCAGCAAAAGCCGGAGCCAAAAATGTTGTCGATAGCAATAAAGCTGCAAGAGTAGTTTTCATCGCATTCCTCCAATTGGGTTTGAGTTCCCCTTGGATGAACGAAAGGACAGAGTGCGGGCGGCATGAAGGCATAAAGGTGGCAAATGAATGAATTCATTAACAAACCATTTATGATGCCACGCGAATGCAATGCCACCTGCCGTTAAATCACTATAGAAACTTCACGTAGACACGATTTCTGACGGGAAGCTGACAAACCCCATACACCGAATGTCAGAGCAAACCGCATATAGCTTCAACCACTAAGAACCATTTGGGAGAAATTTGATGACTGACGAAACAATCCTTTCACGCCGCCTCGCCTTCATCCGCATCGGCGCAATCGCGCTGGCAGCATTTGCCGTGCCAGCCGTTTTGACCGCAACTAAAGCCTATGCCGATAATGACAGTGATTCAGACTCAGATGATTCCGATGAAAGCAGCGATGATTCCGAAGCTGATGAAAGCAGTGATGACTCCGATGATAGCAGCGATGATTCCGACGCTGATGACAGCAGTGATGATTTAGAGGACAGTAGCGAAGATTCAGATGATGGGTCATCGACTTCAACTTCATCCTCAACAAAAAGCCTTGCCGAGTGGCTGAAGAAAAAACGCAAATCAAAAAAGTAATAGTTGCCGAATATGCAAATTTTGTAAGGGCTGGGAAACCAGCCCTTTTTATTTAACTTTTAATCAACCATGAAAAACGCACATTTGAAATCCAGTTTGACCGCCACCTTGATTACCCCGATAATCAAACTCCCCAAATCCACTAACAAGAGTGTGCCCCCAATGAAAACCCGTTTCGGCTTCCTGCTCTCGCTTCCATTGTTGCTCTCTGCCAGCCATGCAGCCCTTGCTGCTGCCACACCAGAAGAAGCCGCCCGCCTCACCACCGTGTTTCAATCCTATCTTGGTGCCGAACCAGGTGTGGTAATAGTTGAACCCGATGGTGATGATTATGCCGTAACACTCGACATTGCTCCGCTCGCAGCTAAAGCCGCGACTTCTGGCATGACCATATCAATGACACCCACTGAACTTAGCCTCACTGCTGAAGGCGAAGGCAAATGGACTGTAAGCCAGGAAGGTCCACTCAATTTCAGTGTAAAAGCCAAAGATACTTTTTCTGTTGACGTAAAAATTGAAGATTATTCATGGGAAGGTATTTTTGACGAAAAACTTGGTACATTTTCAGAAGCGTCTGCCGAAATTAAGAATATCACTTTAGCAGAAACCATCAACGATCCAGCCCAAGGAAAGATGGATATAACTGCCTCAATAGAAGGGATGAAGCTGGAGCAAACTGCAACAGCAGGCGCTGCGGGCGGTGCCGACATGACGGCAAAATATGAACTTGAAGGATTGTCCGAAACCATAAACATGGGAGGCAACCTCGCTTCAGGCATACCACCAATGAACTTGGTCATCACTGCTGCCAGCGGCACTTACGACACTTCAGCAACGGGTATGAAATCAAAATCAGTCTTTGATCTCGTTGCATTCTTTGTAGCTCATCCCAGCGAAGAACTTATCAAAAAAGATCAAGTTACTTTGAAAACCTTGATGGCCTCAGCTCTTCCTATTTTTGATAACGCACAAGGGTCAGGCACTTTTAACACCATCAGCATTGGCACCCCCATGGGCCCAGTTGGCGCTGACACCATGACCTTTAGTGCCGATATCAATGGTGTCGTTAAAGAAGGCAAGTTCCGTGAAAACATTTCAATTACAGGCCTCACCGTTCCAGCGGCCATAGTGCCTGTTTGGGCCACAACTCTTGTGCCCAAGAACATTGCGTTCGATTTTGTCGTTTCAGGTTTTGATTTGGCAGCACCTGCTCAGCTCATTTTAGCGGCACTAGATCTTGCTAAAGAGAAACCTTTGCCGGACGGTTTTGAAGCCACTCTGCTTCCAGCACTTTTGCCAACTGGCAATGTGAGCATCACCTTGAACCCAACCAGCGTTAGCAATGATCTTTATTTTGTGAATGCAGAAGGTGCAATGACAGCAGGCCCAGCGGCAATGCCGTCAGGCCAAGCCACCATCACCGCCAAAGGTTTGGATGATGTTTTGAAAGTCATCCAAGCTGCTCCGCCAGAAGCTGGCGTGCAAGGCGGTGTTGCCATTATTATTGGGGCCAAAGGCATGGCAAAAGCCGCGGCTGATGGCACGTTAACGTGGGAAATCGAAAGCTCAGCCGATGCCAAAGTTCTGGTCAATGGCATTGACATAAGCAAGATGCAGTAAAAAAATTCTCCTAGAGGCCCAGCGTGTTATAGCGCTGGGCAATGGCGTTTATCGCAATCATATAAGCAGCATTGCGCAAACTGATTTTATTATCGTGGGCTTTCCGCATGTCCACAATTTTGCTGAAGGTCAGCATAATGCTGTCTTCCAAACCAGATTCAACAAGCCGCCGTTCGGTTGGCCCTTCCAACATAAATTCACGGAACTTGCTGTCCATGGCCCCACCACCTTGGCGTTCCAGTTCGGCCACCAATTTCATATTCAAAGCCTGTTCGCGGCGCTTTTGCAAATGGCCAAAGCGCATATGCGATAGATTTTTCACCCATTCAAAATAAGAAACAATCACGCCCCCTGAATTGGCAAAAAGATCAGGGATCACCACAACACCGCGCCGTTCAAGTTCGGCCTCGGCTTCCGGTGTCATGGGGCCATTGGCCGCCTCCACCACCATCTTGGCGTCAATCTTCCCAACATTCTCAGCCGTGATCACGCCTTCCATTGCAGCGGGGATGAGAATGTCACAAGGAACCGAAAGAATATGCTCTGGGTCTAATATGGTTTTGGCATCAGCAAAATTACGAATGCTGCCCGTGGCCTGCAAATGCTGGCGGAGTGCTGCAATATCAAGCCCGTTCTCATTGATCACACATCCATCGTGTTCACCAATAGCAATAATTTTGGCCCCATCTTGCGCTATGAAAACAGCAGTGTGTGCCCCCACATTGCCAAAACCTTGAATGACAACCCGTTGCCCTTCCAATGAACTCGAAGCAAATTTCCCACGATCAGCAATGTCAGATTTCAGATAAGCCAATATTGCAAAATAAACCCCTTGGCCGGTGGCTTCATTGCGGCCTTCAATGCCGCCATGGCTCAAAGGTTTGCCGGTCACACAAGCCGCAGCATTCAAATCGCCACCATTGAGCCTACGATATTGGTCAGCAATCCACGCCATTTCTAACGGTCCTGACCCCATATCAGGGGCAGGCACCACTTGGGCTGGCCCAAGCAACCCACGCCGGATCAATTCCGATGCAAAGCGCCTAGTGATCACCTCACGCTCGGCCACCGTCCATTGTGAGTTATCAATTTTCAACCCACCTTTAGCCCCGCCATATGGCAAATCAGCCAGCGCGCACTTCAAACTCATCAATGCCGCCAGCGATTCAACTTCTTCTCGCGTCACCGCCATGGAAAAACGAATGCCACCTTTGGCTGGTTCCACATGATCAGAATGAACTGCCGAGTGCCCCTCAAACGTGTGCATTTGCCCACGCAGTCTGACCCCGAAATTCACGGTGTAAGACGAGTTGCAAACTTTGATCTTGTGAGCCAAAGCTGCATCTAGGTTCAAATGTTGAATGGCAGCATCAAAATTTTGGGCAACGGCGGCACTGAAGTTGAACATGGGCGTAAAGCTCCTCATCGAAAACCCGATTGTTTCGCGTGAGATTTAATGTATATCAAATCACTAATTGCGAAAAGTATATTTCTAGCACCATGTGGTGCAAACAGGGGTTAAACCACATGGCCATTGCTGCACCTGCCACCTTACAAGATTTGCACGAGATTATAGCAGAACAATTTCCCGTGCTCACCACGCAAGAGCAGCTTGTGGCAAAATTCATTGTTGAAAATCCAGCCAAAGTAGCCCTGCTTAGCATGCGCAAACTTGCCGTACTCTCCAATGTGTCACCTTACACGGTGATCAGGTTTTTCAAAAAATTCGGCTTCGCCAAGTTTGATGATCTTAAAGAACTTTCAGCCAGCGCCCTTACGCTAGACCCCATTTCAACTTTGCAAAAAGCCCAACTGCAAGCCGAAACATCGCCAAGAGTAGAACCCGGCGGCATGCTGGCCACCCAGCTTGGTCTCATCCTCAGCGCCATCAACAATCCTGATTCTGCAGAACTTGACCGCCTCGCCCGCATCCTAACCCGCGCCAAAGTGAATTATGTTTTGGGCTTTCGTGCTTCACAAGCCATGGCGCAGCACTTTCATTATTGTGGCCAACACGCCCACAAAAACATGCTGTTCGTTTCAGGCTCTGAAAGCTACGCAATAGACCAAGTGGCGGGCATTGGATCGGGTGATGTGATGGTGGCACTTTCCTTCAAGCCTTATGCACAACTCACCGTGCGGCTCTGCCAATTTGCAAAATCGCGTGGCGCAAGAGTTGTTGCCTTCACCGATAGCAAACTCTCACCGCTGTTTCGCCTCGCCGATGAAAGTGTTTTTGTGCCAGCCGATGGCCCATCCTATTTCAATTCCATGGTGGCCCCCACCATTGTGCTCGAGAGACTATTGGTGCGGATGCACAAATTAAATGACGATGAAGCAGCCCACCGCCTGGTCGCCCATCGCAATTTGCACAAATATTTAGATAAGCAACGCTAAGTTAGAACCGAAGCGCCCGCACCTGCACTACATTGGGCACCTGTTGCACTTGATCCATCACGGATTGCGGCACGGCACCATCGGTTTCAATAATGCTGATGGCATCACCACCTTCAACAAGGCGCCCCAAATGGAACGTACCCATATTGATGCCGGCATTACCAAGCAAAGTGCCCACGCGACCCACAAAACCTGGCCGATCATTGTTCGTGATATAGAGCATGTGCGGCCCGAAATTGCATTCAAGCTCGATGCCTTTAATTTGAATAATGCGAGGGCGGCCATCGCCAAACACTGTGCCAGCCACAGAGCGTTCAAATTTTTCAGTCTTCACTGTGATACGAATATATGTTTCATAAGCGCCGCGTTTGCTTTGCTTCACTTCATCAACCTTAATGCCGCGCTCGCGAGCCACCACCGGGGCCGACACCATATTCACCATGCCAATCTGCGCCTGCAAAATTCCAGCAAGGGCCGCCGATGTTAAGGCGCGCGTGTTCAAATTGCCCACTTCGCCTGCATATTCAATAATTATTCCAGTGAGCGGATCTTCCGTCAATTGCCCAGCAAAGCTGCCAAGCTTTTCAGCCAAGGCCACATAGGGCCGCAAACGTGGCGCTTCTTCAGCGCTGATTGAAGGCATGTTGAGTGCGTTAGAAACCGCACCCTTCACCAAATAATCCGACATTTGCTCAGCCACTTGCAAAGCCACATTTTCCTGCGCTTCACCTGTTGAAGCACCCAAATGCGGTGTAGCCACCACGTTATCGAGATTGAATAATTTATGGGTTGAAGCAGGTTCCACTTCGAACACATCGAGGGCAGCACCCGCCACATGTTTTGAAATCAGTGCGTCATAAAGCGCATCTTCATTCACCAAGCCACCGCGCGCGCAATTGATAATGCGAACACCCTTTTTGCATTTGGCCAAAGCCGTAGCATCAATCACATTGCGAGTTTTCTCAGTCAGTGGCGTGTGCAATGTAATAAAATCTGAACGCTTGAAAATCTCATCAAGATCAACTTTTTCAACACCAATATCCATCGCGCGTTCAGCTGAAAGAAACGGATCAAACGCGATCACTTTCATTTTTAAACCAAGTGCGCGGTCCGCAACAATCGAACCGATATTGCCGCAGCCAATAATGCCGAGTGTTTTGTTGAAAAGCTCCACACCCATAAAGCGGTTCTTCTCCCACTTGCCAGCATGTGTTGAAGCATTGGCTTCGGGAATTTGCCGCGCCAGCGCCATCATCATCGAAAGCGCGTGTTCTGCCGTGGTGATCGCGTTGCCAAATGGCGTGTTCATCACCACAATGCCGCGTGCCGTGGCCGCCGGAATATCCACATTGTCCACACCAATGCCAGCACGACCAATCACCTTCAAATTCTTGGCGGCTTCCAAAATCTTTGGCGAAACTTTGGTGGCAGAGCGAATGGCAAGGCCATCATATTCACCAATCTTGGCAAGCAGAGCATCTTTGTCTTTGCCAAGTTCAGGCAGATAATCCACCTCAACACCGCGATCGCGGAAAATTTGAACGGCAGCTTCTGAAAGCTTGTCGGAAATAAGAACACGTGGGGCCATGATGGCTCTCCTCTGAATTGAAAATGAAATTAAACGGAAGCTTGGGCATAAGCCCAATCAAGCCAATGGGTCAGCGCTTCAACATCGGAAGTCTCAACCGTGGCCCCGCACCAAATGCGAAGCCCCGCCGGAGCATCACGATAAGCGCCAATATCATAAGCCACTTTTTCGGCTTCCAGCAGCTTCACCATTTTCTTCGGCACATCCTCAGCACCGTCGAGTGTGAGACAAACGGAAGTATTGGAGCGTGTGGCCGGAACTTTAGCCAAATGATGAGCATGAGGCGTTTTAGAAATCCACGCATCAATAACCGCTGCATTGGCATCAGCACGTTTTTGCAATCCCGCCAAACCACCAACTGATTGTGCCCATTCCAAAGCCAAAACATAATCTTCAACACACAGCATCGAAGGCGTGTTGATGGTCTCGCCTTCAAAAATGCCTGCAATCAATTTACCGCCCGACGTGAGACGAAAAATCTTCGGCATCGGCCAAGCAGGAACATAAGATTCTAAACGCGCCACAGCCCTGGGCGACAAGATGAGAATGCCATGAGCACCCTCCCCACCCAAAACTTTCTGCCATGAGAAGGTCACCACATCCAGCTTCGCAAAATCCATATCCTGCGCGAACGCCGCTGACGTTGCATCGCAAATCGTCAAACCTTCGCGCGCAGCCGGAATGAAATCAGCATTGGGAACCCGCACACCAGACGTGGTGCCATTCCATGTGAAGACAACATCATGGTCAAAATTGATTGAAGCTAAATCCGGCAGCTCGCCATAGGGTGCCACAATTTTGCGCGCATCTTTAAGCTTCAGCTGTTTAACAACATCAGAAACCCAGCCCTCGCCAAAGCTTTCCCACGCCACCATATCTACCGGGCGCTGCCCCAGCAGACTCCACAAAGCCATTTCCACTGCACCCGTGTCCGATGCGGGCACAATGCCAATCAAGTAATCCGCAGGCACAGCCAAAACTTCCCGCGTCAGCGTAATGGCTTTCTTCAGCCGAGCCTTGCCCAAGGATGAGCGATGCGAACGACCTAACACAGCATTCTCTAATTTTTGCGGGGTCCAGCCAGGAAACTTCGCGCAGGGGCCAGAAGAAAAGTTAGCGCATACAGGGCGTGTGCCCGGTTTATGATCTGTCATGTTTATCTCCATCCTTACAGATGAACAGGCCTTCATTGGGGAAGGCTCGCCCGAGGGCGTTAATGACGGAAAGACGGTCGCAAATCAAGACCAATTCGTGATCTATAGAAAATCTATCCGGCTTGATGGTTAGCAGGGCAACTATCAAACTTGAAATCAAACTGCTTGTAACCTAAAATTGAAATCTATTAAGCTCATGATTGGAGAACGCATTGACTCAAACCACTGATGAAAATGACGTTGATTGCGTGATTGTATGCGCCAACAAGAAAGGCCATTTGAATCAGTGCCTTGCGCTGTGTGATAGGCTCGAATGGCGCGTAAGCAACACAATCAATATCGTTGATGGCTCTTATTCCGATCCGTTTGCTGCAAAATTAATAAAATATGCAAAGCGATTTCGTGACACTTTGAAAGCTTGGCCATGGCAAAAACATGCGGAAAAACTTGTTATTGTTGCCAGCGGTGTTTCCTCCGAACCGATTGTTGCTGCATACCGAAAACTATATGGCGAAAAACTATTCGCCGTTTTCATTGGTTTGCCGAAATCAACTAAACCAATTTTCGATGTGGTGGTTGCATCAAATCACGCCATCAATCCAAAATTTTTGCGCCTGCAGATACCAGGTGTTTTGGTTCGCGAAACGCCCCCCCCCCCGCAGTTCGCTCGTGGCTGGTGTTTCTGGTTGGCGGCACCAACAAGGCATTCACCCTTGACCTTCGCCGCATCACCGATCAGATTCGCGCAAAATGTATGAACGACGACTGGTCTCGCTCGCATGTTGCAATCGTGTTTTCCAGGCGCACACCAATGGCGCTAGAAGCAGGCTTGCGTCACGAGTTAAATAACCCTGAATTTTCTTTCATAGATCGCACTGATCGTGCTGGCTTTGAAACCGCCATGGCAAACGCCAGTGAAATAATAGTAACGCCTGATTCAATCACGATGGTTTGTGAAGCTTACGCAACCCGTAGGCCTGTCACAGTTTTTGATCTGGAGTGCACAAATGAGAACAGCAGCACAGCTCGCTTCATCACAGAATTTGTCACGAAGGGTCGAATAACTTCGCTTAGGAAAGCATCAACCTCCGTTGCCGACAAGTCTTGGGACGAGGAAATAAAACAGGCGATGGATGCAATCACTCTAAGCAAATCTCAATGGCAATCTCATGTGTCACGACCTGTATAAAAGTAGGACACCGACATGAAAGTATTACTATGCAACGACACCGGCACCAAATCCCACATTGGGTGCCAAGCGGTGTCGAATGCCCATGCCAGAATGCTGGGGCAACTTGGCCATAAGGTGGTTGAGCGCTATTTTGTCAATGAACTCAAAGGCAAAAGATACGATCGCTTTGACGATTATATAAAATCCATTGAGCGTAATGATGCGTTTATGACAAGCCTCGCCAAAGTTGACGCGGTAATTGTTAATGGCGAAGGTACCATTCACCATGGCGGAGGCTTGGATCTCATCGCAGCATTGATGGTCGCAAAGAGAAATAAAAAAGCCACTTTGTTGGTCAATTGCTTGTTTCAGGAGGTACCAATTGATTCCGAAATTATTAACTCATTCGACTATTTCAGTGTTCGCGAGCCGCTGTCTTTTGAGTATGCTAAATCGAAAGGAATTCGAGTTTTGCAACATTTCGATTCAATAGTTGCGGCAAAATTTGACAATTCACGGAAACCCACTAGGAATGCAGTAGCAGTAACCGACTGGACCAAGTCTAGTAACGCCACCGTTGGCAGCGCTGCTACTAGATTTTTGCACTCAAACTCACAAACAGCAAAGTCAGAATTCTTTCCCCTACACTGCATTGACGCAAGAATGCATTGGCACAAGACTTTAAACAATTTGTCAGAATATCGCGCAGTCATTACTAGCCGCCACCATGGCATTTATCTTGCCATGCTTGCAGGCATTTCGGTCGTTGTCCTCAAAGGCAACAGTTGGAAAGCCGAGGGGCTTCTAAAGCAATTGCGAATTGACCTCCCTATTGCAACAAATTTTGAGGAAGCAGCAGTGCAACTCCTTCATATTGCCGAAGGTAAGAGCAAATTCAAAAATGCTCGCCAACAACTTCTTGAGACAAAGCAATTGCAACACTTTTCGCTGCTCGGCCGAGCAAATGACACCACTGGAGTGGACGAAGAGTTGCAGCAGCTGGATGCAGATATCAAAACGAAATCAGAGTTTATCAAACGCGACAATGGGTCAATCGCCAGCAGACGACGTCAAGAACTATTGTGGAAATTCAAATTATATCCCATGAGAACTTTGTTGGATAAACTTACTAAATTGTAAGTTTAATTGCATGTGCAAACTGGATATTCTTATCGCAAAAATTTAAGTTTTAGTTGAGGCCTTTGCAATGAAGCCAACCATCAAAAACACAATGATTGCAGTTTTTTCGTACAATCGGCCGCGTGAGTTGAGTGGACTTTTAGATTCAATAATAGCTTTGTGCGGCGGTATGCGTGTCATTGTGTTTGACGATCAAAGTGAAAATCAAGCCGTTTACAGTTCAACCGAAAGTCGCCACATCAAAATGATTAGGCGTGAAAAATCTATTAAGGGCAGGCACGGTGGACTCTATCTAAACATGCAATCAGCATATGAATTTGCCATGGAAAACAAGTTTGACTTCTTATTTATGATCCAAGATGACATGCAGTTTGTTCGTTCATTCAACCAGAATATTGCTAAGGAATACGGCAAGATATTCGGTGCAAGCAAGTACATTACTCAAATTGATCCGCGCTTTGTGAGAGGAAATGGATCTGATGTTGTGTCCTGCGAAGGTTTCCCTGCATTCGAGTGGTTAGAACCATACCGACAAACATATTCAGATGTGGGATTGTTTTCAGTCGAACGCCTCAAAGCCTTGGAATGGCATTTTGTTGAAGGGGAGAAAAACAATCGAGAGGCAGCGCGAAATCTCGGAATGCGTCGGGTTTACCCATTTAGCCCAATTGCAATGCACATTCCTTTCCCCACCGTATTCCGCCAACGCAAATCAAATTTTTTTAGCGCGCTAAATGATGGTGGATGTAGTTATTGCACTTTCAATGAGACAGCTTGCAACCTTATGGATGATCGCAACCCAACCGAGCCACCCCTCTTCCGCAAGTATCTCAAACTAAATCGAGCCCGAATGTTAGATCGACTACGCTTCGCAATGCTCAGTGACAAGCGAGTGTTTCGCTAACAACAAAACGCGCCCTTCACTTTCGTGGAGAGCGCGTTCAAATAATATCGCCTAACTTAGAACTTGAAGCGAATGCCAGCAGTCACCTGATGTTCCATCGGATCATCCGAAGAAACTACGATATCGCGGAAGCGGTAGCCCATATCTAATGCGAGATTGCTGGTCATATCAATGCTCACACCTGCAGCAAGGCTATAGGCCAAGCCTGATGTGTCGGTATAGCCGGGGCCAGAAGCCCACCCATAACCAAGACCACCACCCACATATGGCGTGAACATGGAATTGTTTTTCCAGTCAAAATAGGCGTTGCCCAGAACAACTGTGGTGTTCAGAGTGGAACCCGGGGCGATGTTATAACCACCCGCCCAATCAACAGTTAAATCCGTGCGGAAATTATCATTGAACTGATAGCCAACGCCACCGCCAGCAACCCATGCTGTGTCATCGCTGCCACCACTCCAATTCAGGAATGAAGCACCCGCATCACCACGCAGATAAAACCCAGTTGTGGTTGAAGCTTCGCTTGGCACAGTGGCATCATTGTCAGCGGCTTGCGCTGCGGCCACTAAAGGCAAAGAAACTAAACCCGCCAGTAAAATTATTTTCAACATATTCATAATCGTCACCTCGCAAAACAAACCATCCCGATTGATGCACAACGTATGAAATGGCGATGTGTTCCAACGCGGGCCAGAAAAAGGCACGATTGTGACTGTTTGAATCTGTTGCAGGAATACAACGAATTTTGTGTTGATTTGAGACAGTACGGAAACGTAAAAATGACCTTAAATCTAAGCAGCCGATTTTGAAATCACCCCGCACAGATCATCAACAATCTTGCGCACCATAGTTTCATCTTGACCTTCAGCCATCACGCGGATCAACGGCTCAGTGCCTGAAGGGCGAATGACCAAGCGGCCAGAATTGCCCAGCATTCCTTCAGCATCTTTAATGGCAGATTTCACATGCGCGTCATCCAATGGCTTGCCACCGGAGAATTTCACATTCTTCAAAACTTGCGGGAATGGCGTGAACATGTTGCACACTTCGCTCACCGGCTTTCCTTGGCGCACCACTTCGGCCAAAACTTGCAATGCTGCCAGCAAGCCATCGCCCGTGGTGGCAAAATCACTCATCACAATATGGCCAGATTGTTCACCACCCACATTAAATCCGTGCTCACGCATATGCTCAACCACATAACGGTCGCCCACTTTTGTGCGCACCAAGGTGAGACCCTTGGATTCCATAAAGCGCTCAAGCCCAAGGTTAGACATGATGGTGGCCACCAAACCGCCACCTTTAAGCTGGCCCCGCG
>JAYUPT010000058.1:0-12852 GCA_043759965.1 Aestuariivirga sp.
GCCAATTCCAACATTGTAAATTCGTTGGGGTTGCCAAGGTTTATTGGGCCCGTGATTTCGGCTTTACTATTCATTAACCTTACAAAGCCTTCGATCAAATCATCGACATAACAAAATGATCGCGTTTGCTGGCCGTGGCCATAAATTGTTAGGTCTTCACCGCGCAGGGCTTGCACAATAAAATTAGAAACCACGCGCCCATCTTCAGGATGCATGCGCGAGCCATAAGTGTTGAAAATTCGCGCCACTTTAATCTCAACACCATATTGGCGGTGATAATCAAAGAACAATGATTCAGCACAGCGCTTGCCTTCATCATAACAAGACCGAATGCCATGCGGATTGACATTGCCCCAATAAGATTCAGGCTGCGGATGAACATCAGGATCACCATAAACCTCGCTGGTTGAAGCTTGAAAAATCCGCGCGCCATTCTCTCGTGCCAAATCTAACATATTGATGGCGCCGAGCACGCTGGTCTTCAAAGTTCGCACGGCATCAGCCTGATAATGCACCGGAGATGCTGGGCAGGCCAGATTATAAATCATATCTACTTTGAGTTTTAATGGCGTGGTCACATCATGTTCAATGAAATGCAAGCGTGGATTGTCTTTGTGATGCACAAGATTAGCAACACTGCCTGTAAAAAGATTATCAAGGCATACAACCGAGTGGCCATCGGCCAACAATCGGTCCACCAAATGCGACCCTAAAAATCCAGCCCCGCCGGTGACAAGAATATGATGATAATCAGACAAACAAATAATCCTTAAACTGCTGGGCGGCTGGCGCGGCCCAACGAATGATATGAGAATCCAGCCTTCACAACATCGTCTGGCTGATAGAGATTACGAAAGTCAAAAATCACGGGGCTGCGCACTGCATTTTTGAGTTTGGCAAAATCAATCCCACGAAACTCATTCCATTCCGTCAACACCACGATGGCATCAGCATCCTTTGCAGCACCATACATATCTTCACACCACTCAACATCGTTAAAATTTTTGCGGCCATGCTCCATGGCAGCAGGGTCAAAAACCGAAATCGTCGCACCCAATGCCTGTAAAGCTGGAATAACATCAAGTGCCGCAGCATCTCTAATATCATCGGTGTCCGCTTTGAAGGCGATGCCAAGAATAGCAATTTTACTTTTGTGAACAGCTTGGCCCATCACCGCAACAACTCTCGAAGCGACAGAAATACGGCGACGTTCATTGGCAGCCACCACATCTTCAATAATCGAAACAGGAACGTTGAGTTCACGCGCCATAGCAATCATTGCGCGCGTATCTTTGGGAAAACACGATCCACCAAAGCCAGGGCCAGGTGCAAAATAATGCAGGCCAATGCGTTTATCGAGCCCAACTCCCAAAGCCACTTCACGAATATCAGCTCCAACAGCTTCGCACAGATCGGTAACCTGATTAACAAAGCCAATGCGCATCGCAAGATAACAATTGGCCGTATATTTAATAAGCTCGGCTGATGCAGAAGATGTAATAACCAAAGGCACAGCACTGGCTGAAAGCGGTTGATAGAGATTCCGCATCACCTTTTCAGCTTCAGGCGAGCTCACACCAATCACCACCCGGTCAGGGTGTAAAAAATCATCAACAGCACTGCCCTCACGCAGAAATTCTGGATTTGAGACCACATCAAACTGTGCTGATGGGTTTGCTTCAAGCATAATGGCGCGAAGTTTGGTGGCAGTTCCCACAGGTACGGTCGATTTGATCACCACAACAGTGTAAGAAGAAATAAGCCGTGCCACTTGCCGTCCCGCTTCAAAAACATAAGTAAGATCGGCTTGGTCTTCGCCAGCCTTGGTTGGTGTGCCCACAGCGATGAACACAGCATTAGCCCCATTAACCGCTGAAGCAAGATGAGTGGTGAAGCTCAAGTTTCCATTGCGGCGGCTGCGCACCACCACACTTTCTAAGCCAGGCTCGTAGATTGGAATGATGCCCGATTTGAGAGCTTCAATTTTTGTCACATCGTGATCAACACAAACAACGTCAAATCCAAAATGCGAAAAACATGCGCCAGAAACTAAGCCCACATAGCCCGTGCCAATTACTGCTAACTTCATAACTGTTACAAACGCCTCTAAACTATCGCGATCCAAAACCCGATAGCATGGTTTGTATGGTTTTCAATACAATCAGTAAATCTAACCACGGCGAAAAGTGTTTAATATAATAAAAATCAAATTGCAGCTTCACTGTTGCAGCATCAACTTGCGCCACATTGCCCTGCATCACTTGCGCCCACCCAGAAAGACCGGGCCGCACCGCATGGCGGTAAATATAAAATGGAATGTCATTGGCATACCAATCCGCCAGCCTTAATGATTCAGGTCTAGGCCCGATCCAACTCATCTCGCCTTTTAGAATGTTGAAAATTTGCGGCAGCTCATCAATCCGATATTTGCGAATGAAGCGCCCTACTTTGGTAATGCGCGGATCATTTTCTTCGGTGAAATCTTTGCCCGCTACAACATCCAAGCGCATGCTGCGCAGTTTATATATTGTAAAAACCCGCGCCCTAAACCCCATGCGCGGTTGTGTAAAAAATGCAGGCCCAGCAGTTTCAAACTTAATCGCCAAGGCGGCGCACAGCATAATGAACACAAATAGAGGCAACAGTATAAGCGCCAACAGAATATCTAAGGCCCTCTGCATCCGCAAATAAATGCTAGATGGTAACACTGAACCAAAACTATTTTCAGACAAGCGCTCAATATCCACCCGCCCCGTAAGCGATTCCATAACACTCTTCACATCATGAACCGGAATTCCGGCCAGCACGCATTTGGCAATAAACCGCTCCCAAGATTTTCCCGTATGGGCCGAAAGATCTGCCACCACACCTTCAACGCCACGCAATTGAATTGAAGGGTTTTCCAGCAAAATCCACCGTGCTGTTGTAATATCCGTAATGCCGCGTTGATTGCCATTTGGCACAATTGCAAGCAGCGGCAAAAAATGATGTTCGCGGAGGCGATATTCAATATGAAGCCACACCGTCACAGTTAAAAAGCTAGCCACAATCACATAGCGCGAATAATCGGTTCGCAAGAGAAACATTATGAGCGCAACAACGCTATAAGAAAACAGCAGGCACGGCAGAATATAAGACACACTGTGTTTGCCAGGATAAATCGTTAGCTGCCGCATCAGCACAAATCCAAACACTGCGGCCACTGAAGACCACACAACAGTTTCGTAGATCAGTGGAATCCATGCGCTGTCCCAGCGCAGCATTGTAACAGGCAAGGCAACCAGCAAGGGCAAGTAAATTCCGAGCAACTGCACAACAATCACAATCACAATCTGAACCCGCATCAAACTTAACAGCGAGCGCTTCACCGGCTGCATGGTTCCGATTTTAAGCTCCTGGCTCTGCGGTTGATAAGAAGACATCATCGGCATGTTAGAGCTTCCTCACCACACGCAATTTGTCATAATAAATCTGCCCAGAAAGCGTCTGCTGCCCATTCAAAGGTTCAGCCAGCCGTAAAACCAGCTTTTGATAAGCACAGTCGAGTGCGGGCACCGAGAAATCACTTTCCGTTTTTACCCAACCATCAACACCCGCCGCACTGCTTATAAGAATCTGACCAGAAGTTTTCTCCCCACAGCGCAACTGCCACTGGAGAGCATTGTCAGATTTATAATTTATAGCGTTCACCTCACCAAGCAAAACATAATTCCCGGGTGGCAGGAGAACATATTGTTCAACAAGATTTGAATTGGGCTTAGCCAATGCAAAGTCCAGGCTTAACGTTTGATCATTTTGCCCCCCCTTCAGCATCGCTTGGGAAACGCTAACACCGGGTACTGCCCTCACCGTCCAGTCAAAAAATAAATTTTGCATGCGCTCGGTAAACTCACCATCATAAATGAGCTTCACACTACGCAGTTGCTTTTCATTCAAAAAATCCAGCCAGACAAAATATGCCTTTTCGATATTTTTTTGATCAATTAGATTTTTGAGGAACCCGCGAAGTTCTCCGTCGGCTAGTGCAACTTTTCTCTCACGCATTTCAGCAAGAAGTGAATAAACCACATCTGCTTGAGAACCATCAGAACTCGCAAAGCTAAATAAATTCCGCCGCCAAGGTGGCTCACTTGCCAGCATATTCACAACTGGCAACACACCATTCGGGTGCTTGGCCAGCGCCAAAACAACAGCAAAAAAATTGGGCGTTTCTGCAGGCTGCGCCCGCAACAGGCCGTTAATATGGGTCATCGCTTCAGATATTTGCGCACGCGCTATCAAGCTATCTATCACTTCAGATTGCGCCACAACATCTCGTGCACTGCGGGCAGCCGCTAACCCAGAGAATTTTTCTGCGCTAATAATATCGCCATCGTGTTTGGCCAAAAGAGCGAGGTTATTGAGGCTCACACTTTCTAAGGGATCGGTCACCAAAGCATTTTTTTCAATTTGGGTGCGCGCGTTTCGTTCCGCACTTGAAAGCTTTGCCAGAAGTTCGGGTGTCAAGGCCTGTCGCAGCTCGTGCTCAGGCCACAAAAGCAAACCCAAGCAAGCCAAAACAAGACCTGCCCAAACCAACAGCAAGCCATTCAAGGAGCGCATCTGAAAAGCTGGGGTAAAATTAAGCCGCTTCATGCTTGGCATCTTGCGAGCCGTAACTGTAATAGTCATAGCCCGTATATCCATAGCCATAGCCATAGCCATCACCAGCTTGGTCGGCATCAAACTTGCTCAGCAATGCACCAATCACGTTGCCTCTTGCCATTTGCAATCGCTTCAAGGCAACGCGCGCCGTGTTGCGCCTTGTTTCGCCAGCGGCAACCACAAGCAATGTTGCTTTCGCAACGCTGGATAAAAATGGCGCATCAGCAATACCTAAAATGGGCGGACCATCAATAATGATGAAGTTAAACGACTTCATGCAAATCTTCATCAATGATGCCATTCCCGAACCGGAGAGCAATTCTGCTGGATTAGCAGGTGTTGGCCCTGACGGCATCACATAGAAACCCTTGGTATCAGTCGTTTGCACAATGTCCTGAGCGGTTTTCTTGCCTGCCAAATAATTGCTGAGGCCAAATTCGTTATTGCAACCCAACTTAATATGAACTGATGAACTGCGTAAATCGGCATCAATAAGCAAAACGTTAAGTCCAATGCTGGAAAGTGATTTTGCAAGAGCTATAGATGTTGTTGTTTTACCTTCAGATGCACGGCTGCTCGTTACCAACATTGTTTTGGGCAAGCCATCGCTGCCAGCAAATTGCAAGCCCGTGCGCAATGATTTAATTGCCTCAGACATGCCCGAACGCGCATTGAGCAATTCAACATCAACTTCAAACCCATGAGAAGGTTTCGGCACAACACCCAAAACACTAAGCCCAATGCCACGCTCAATGTCAGCAGGTGATTTGAAACTATCGTCGAAATAATCCCGAGCAAACGCCGCAGCCAGTCCAAAAAACAAACCTAAAACAAAACCCAATCCAAGATTTTTAGCCAAGTTTGGCGATTGCGGAATCTTAGGCAGAATTGCTGAATCAACAACCGAAATGTTATTGTTACCCACAGCGCCAGCCACACCAATTTCCTTGTAGCGTTGCAGCAACCCATCATAGAGCGTTCGATTGGTGTCGGTTTCACGTTTTAGAATTGTGTAATCGATGCTGCTGTTGCGCTACGTTGTCACATCAATCTTGGTTTGCGCAAGTTGAGCTTGCAACGATTTTTCTTCCTGTGCAGCAGAGATGTATGTTGATTCAATGGCCGATTTAATTGAATAGATTTCTGCCTCAGCCTGACGATCAAGCTCCTGAATTTGATTGCGTAACTGCACCATATCCGGAAAAGCCGGTTTAAAAATAGCAAGCTTCTGTTGATACTGCCCCGAAAGACTGGCGCGTTGCTTGCGATTGTCTTGAATGGTGGGGCTGCTTAGAATTTCTTTAAGACCAAAACCATCAGTTGCTTGCGCCCGCTTCCACAATAGCTCAGCCTTAACCCGTGCTGCATGAACTTCAGCCAATTTTGCGTTGATTGATTCAAGATCAACCAAAGCCAAGTTTCTGTCTTCACCAATATTGATAATGCCTTCCTTTTCAGCATACCGCACCAATTGCTTTTCTGAATCTTCAAGCTTCACTTTGAGTTGCCTTAGGCGATCTTCAAGAAAGCTGCGGGCATAGGATGTTGCCTCATAGCGGCGATCGAGATTGTCGGTGATAAATACTTGCGCATAAGTGTTGGCAATCTTCATCGCAATGGCAGAATTCGGGTGATCAAAACTAATGCGCACAATGCGGCTGCCACGCACAGGCGCAATGGTAACCCCATTGAGCAGGGCTTCTACATCAGTAAGACGCTGTTGATCAGCATCAGCCGACACTGCATCTGTAGCCTTATCCTCAAACAACAGTTTTTCGATATTGCTACGAATGCTGGGTGTTGCAGCATGAAAATATCTATCTTCAGAAAGATTAAGTGCTTGCGCCACCCGTTCTGCCACTGAGCGGCTCGATAACAATTCATACTTAGTTTGATAGAAGTCATCCGCAAATGGATCTTGTTCGGCTTGCACACCTTTCAAATTCACCACATCAACAGTTTCACGGTCAATTTGAATGCTCGATGTAGCCCGGAAAATTGGCGTCATAATAAAGGTCAAAGCTGCTGCAATTAAAACAGTGGCTGATGCAATGCTTAAAACCCACACGCGATATTTTTGGACCGTAAACAGCAATCTATGCAGATCAATTTTCCCCACAACCTCGTGGCCAAGGGTAAAATCGGGATAAGCCTGTTCAGCTCCGCGCGGACCATCTGGTCCGGAACCCCTCGTCAAAGGCGTAAAGTGATTATAGTTTGGCGGAATGTTCACGCTTTTGATCTCTATAAACTAAACAGTTGGAAGACGTTGAGAAGCGGCAATGCTTCTTTAACCGTGCGCAACATAGTTTTCGAAGCAGATTCGTCCACCATCACAATATCGCCTGCCTTCAGCAAAGGATCGGCAGTTTGGCCGGTTCGAATTTGTTTCAAGTCAAAGCGCGCGGCACTGCGTTCACCATTAACCGTGCGGAACACAAGAATGGCGCCAACATCAGCAACAGTGGTTACGCCCTGTGAAAGTGCGATCGCTTGCATCAAACTAAGTTGCCCACTGAAAGGGAATATGCCAGGCTTTATCACGGCACCATCAACAGTCACGCGCTGGCTGTTAAATTCTTTTACGAAAATCGAAACTTGCGGCGACTGCATGTAACTCACGCGCAATTTATCGGCGATTGAGGTTTCCAATTGGCTTGGAGTGAGTCCACCCGCTCGAACAGTTTGGAGCAGCGGCAGAGTTATATTGCCACTCGAACTCACTTGCACTGTGCGGTTTAAATCTTGCGCTCCCAACACACTCACTTCAAGCACATCTAAAGGTGTTATACGATAGTCATCAGGACCAGCAGCACTATAGCTTTGCCCACGGGTGGCAAACACCTGCGCTGCATCTTGGGCGGCAATTCCGGTGATCATTTGAGCTCGATCAGTTTTACTGGAACTGAAGCTAGCCGGCGTAATATATTTAGTGCCAGCATGTTGCGCACAGCCACTCATGGAGACCAGCAGCAGCATCAAGCCAAAAAGTTTTTTATGCGTCATGAATTTTAGCTCCTTTCCAGTGAGCAGCTGGCTGCTGATAATAATGTGGAACTTCGACAGTTTGATTGTGCAACACCGCAAGTGGTCTATCGAAAACCAGTTTCTGGGCTTCCAATGGGCCAATTTCACGCGCCACAAAGCTGACAGCATTTGCAAGCCGTGGCGGCCTTGAACCAAGATTATGAGCATCGGTTGCCATGATATGAACCAGCCCGTCTTGCAAAAGCTTTTGCGTCCAATATTGAGCGCGGGCACCAAATCGGCCAGTCACCGAACCTGCCGTAATTTGCAGCCAAGCCCCCGCCATAACCATTTGCGCGAGGGCTGCATAGTTTTGCTCAATCCAGCCCAATCTTTCAGGATGCGTGATCACTGGAACATAACCTGCTGCCACAAGGTTGAGAATTAAATTTTCTAACCGAAGCGGCATAATCAAATGTGGCGGCTCCAACAAAACATAACGCGAGTCATTAAGTGTAAGCACGCGTTTGTCGGCAATCGCTTCCACCAAATCGGGTCGCACATGAACATCGCCACCAGGCACTAAAACAAGTTCTAAGCTTTGATCACTGAGTGCATGGCTTAAGGCATTCACGCGCGCGCGCACATCTTCAGCTTCAGTGTTGTAGAGGCCCGGCAGAAAATGCGGCGTGCAGGCCATAACTTTAATCCCATCATCCAAAGCCATGCGCGCCATTGCAAGTGATGTTGCCAAATCTGGCGAACCATCATCAAGGCCGGGTAAAATATGGCTGTGCAGGTCAATCATGCTGTCTCGGCTCTTCCACCAGAAAAACCCGGAATAATGTTCCACGAAGGTTTATTGGAGCTTTGGCAAGCCGACGTTCGCAGCATGAAGCCACAGCAACAGGCAACCAACGCCAAAAGAGCAGGCGTCCGCAGCGGATAGTCGGCAAAGGAATGTAGCAAAACAGCAATGGCTGAAATGGATGCGGCCTTGCCAAATTCAAAGTGGCTGGTCCACACAGCTTTTAGAATGTGCGCAAACCAACGCAAGTATGTCACCATCAAAACTGCCATCAACAAGCCGCCTTCAAGCAAAAGTTCCAACCAATCATTATGGGCATGATTGACGAAACTTGGTGTTACTGCCGTGGGTGCTTCATAAATTTGATACACCGGAACAAAAATTCCAAAGCCGCTGCCAGTGGGCAAAAAGCTGAACATGGCTATGACACTGGTGCTGAACATTTCTGCCCGTGCCGCAAATGCTGCTTGCAATCCCATAAATCGCTCAAGTCCTGCGCCACCGAAAAGCAACACCATAACAATTAGAACTGTGATAATGGGCAAGCTATAAAGGGCCGAACTTCGTCCTAAACTTTGAAAGCTCAAAGCCGAGGCCACAGTAACTCCAAGTGCCAGCAGCAAGCCAATGCGTGATCCCGTTTGGCTAACGCCAACCAGACAGAGAAGAACCACAACAGCAGCAATGAACCAGATGAGTTTTTGCCCAGAATGTAAACCAAGCGCAATTGCAAATGGAATGCTCATGTAAAGCAAGGCGGCAAAAAAATTCGGATTGATAAATCCAGCATTCACAGTTGCACCACCAGGCTGCACCAAACTCAAAAGCAACGAAGCCATCGCCAAAGCGCAAATTGTGAAAGCAATCAAAACATGGCCTTCACGCGGAACTGAAAACATAGCAATGAAAATTGCAGCCCCCGGCAGCAAAGCGAGAATAGCTTGGCGCGTTGCATTGGGGCTAAGCGAAAGGGAAAGCCAAGAACCTGTCTGTTGCACGGAGTCTAAACTTTCTACAACAAACGCACGCCCACCCATTACTGACCACACAGTTTGCGGCAGTGGCAGAAGTTGCAAAAACATAACTCCAAAACCCGCCGCCAAAATGGCGAGGCCTGAAACTGCATGGCTATCAAGTGAAAGCCCACACAAACGCCAAACTGCCACCGTGAGCAAAGCCAAGCTGATCCAAGACTGCGCCATAAATTGATTATGGCTGGGCAACGAGCTTCCTCCAGCAATCACAATGATCGCAAGAAACCCACACACCACATAAACCCAAACCGCGTCCTTCATCATCTTTTAGCAATGTTGGGAAGTTCACTCATATTTGACCTTCCCAAATTTTAACTCCAATAAATTGAACTAACTTTTATTCATTTGGCCAAATTGGCCGCTTCGTAGATTTCGTAAATGTAAACTCTTAGGGTAAGCTCACCGGCTTAGGTGTGGTTGGTGTGCTGGTGGTTCCTGATGTAGCGCCACCAAGCGATGGCACAGAGAAAGGAGTCAAACTGCGTTGTGCAGCACCTGAAACAGCAGAACCCCCGCCACCCGTTGAGCTGGATTTCTCGGCATCTGTTTGATTGGCGCAAGGAGCTGAATTGCCAACAGTCATCACCGATGGGTTTTGAAACGAAGAAGCACAGCCAGCCGATGCATAATCTAAGCTCACGCTGGCATATTTGCTCACCAGCAATTGATCGCCCACATCAACTGTTGCCATATTTTCAACTGCCTGAAAGCCATCACCTTGATTGAGCAAAACCTTGCCCTGCACTGCCGTCACCTGGGCTATAGTCTCAGCAGAATGCGCTGGCACAAGCGCCAGACCGAAAACCGTTAATGACAGACAAACAAACTTCGTGCCCATAATGCCCAAATACAACCTGTGACAATTACAGCGCACATTCCTTCGAGATCACTTAAAGACCTCTTAATTTATTTGCTAAAATGAATCACGGACCCCAATTCGAAGCTCAAAACCCAAATAATACAAAAGAACTTGTAAAATTGGCTTACTTTCAACTTCAGCGTGCAAGAACGGAGGTTAGGCGATCTTGATCGTTTTGGGGTTCCAGCCTTTCGGCTCAGGGAACTTTGGGTCCATCTCTTCCAATGTCTCGCGCACAATCTGCGCAATCGCTCCATTGCGCACCCAGTTGCGATCCGCCGGAATAATGTGCCATGGCGCATGTTTGGTTGAACACTTGGTAAGGGCCGCGTCATAAGCCTGCATATAATCATCCCATAAAGCCCGGTCATCCAAATCACTGGGGTTAAACTTCCAGCGCTTGGTAGGGTCATCAACCCGCTCTTGCAGGCGCGCCGCTTGCTCATCCTTGGAAAGATTGAGCATGAACTTGAGAACTTTAGTGCCGTTTTCGCTGAGCATTTTTTCAAATTGATTGATCTGCTCATAGCGCTGCTCAATCACTTCAGGCGTGGCGAATTTCTTCACTTTGGCCACCAAAACATCTTCATAGTGAGAGCGATTGAAAATCCCAATCAACCCCCGTGGCGGGCAAGCCTTGTGGATGCGCCACAAATAATCATGCGCAAGCTCAACAGGCGTTGGCGCTTTATATGATGTCATCACCACACCAATGGGGCCACAGGTGTTAAACACCGCTCGCACCGTTCCATCCTTGCCGGAACTATCAATGCCTTGGATCACCACCAGCAAAGCGCGTTTTCCCTCGGCATAAAGAATGTTTTGCAAAGCATCGATGGCTTCGGCGTCTTTCTGCGTTTGCTCTTTTGTTTTATCTTTATCTGTGAAGTTGCCCACATCACGCGCATCATACTTTGAAAGCTCAACCGATTTACCGGGCTTCACCACATAGTTTTCTGCAAACGCCATGTTCAAATTCCTCATTCACCCCAAGATTAAGGAGACTTCACTTGATTACAAGAGGTGTTAAGCTTAGGCCACGATTACAGTTAAAAATAAGGATTCGCGATTGCCCAACCGCCCTTCTAATAAGCCACAAATGACCGCAAGCGCTTTTCGTATGGCAGCCCTTGATCAAGATTTTCTACTGGGCGATTCCACCCGTGGCCTGCGCTTTCAAATGGAATATCAAAAGGCAGAAGAATCCCTGCGTGCCATGCAAATTGAATCAACCATCGTGGTGTTTGGTTCAGCCCGTGTGAATGAGGGTGATGCCAGTGGCTGGTATGAATCTGCACGCGCCTTTGCCAAACTCTCATCCGAGCAAAGTGGCGCAAAGCTAAATCACAAATCTGCGCGCTATAATGTGATCGCAACAGGTGGCGGCCCCGGCATTATGGAAGCGGCCAATCGCGGTGCTTATGATGCAGATGCAAAGTCTATTGGCTATAACATCACACTCCCAATGGAGCAGGAGCCAAACCCCTTCTCCACGCCAGAACTCACGTTCCGCTTTCACTATTTCGCTATGCGCAAAATGCACTTTGCCATGCGGGCGGCAGCCTTGGTGGTGTTCCCCGGTGGCTTTGGTACTTTAGATGAATTGTTTGAACTTCTTACACTGCGCCAAACCGGTAAAATGACCAAGCCATTGCCCGTAGTTTTGTTCGATAAAAACTTCTGGACCTCAGCCATTAACTTTGATCATTTCGCTAAAGAAAAATTGATCAACCCCGACGATCTTAAATTATTTACATTTGCCGATACGCCCGAACAAGCTTGGAGCGCCCTAGTTGAGCGCGGCCTAACCATTCCGAAGGAGTGATATTATGCTCAAACTCAAATTCTGCGGCGCTGCCCGCACAGTTACTGGTTCATGTTACTTAATTGAAACCGATGATGCCAAAGTCATCGTTGATTGCGGCATGTTCCAAGGCTCAAAAACCATGAGTGAACTCAACTATCGTGAGTTTCCATTCGACCCCACAACAATTGATGCCATGCTTTTAACCCATGCGCACATTGATCATACCGGGGTTATTCCAAAACTTACCAAGCGCGGCTTCAAAGGCAAAATCCACTGCACAGCCGCAACTGTTGACCTCTGCCAAATCATGTTACCAGACTCTGGCCACATTCAAGAGTCAGAAGTGGAACTGCTCAACAAACGCAATGCCAAACGCGGGCGTGACCCCGTCGAACCCATTTATACACTTGAAGATGCTACAGCTGCCCTCAAACAATTTTCATCAGTTCCTTACGAAACTTGGATGAGCCCAGCCAAAGGCATTCGCGCTAGGTTTTGGAATGCTGGCCATTTGTTAGGCTCAGCTTCAATTGAAGTTGAGATTGAACAAGCAGATGGAAAACCCACACGCATTCTTTTTTCGGGCGATATTGGTCCCGACAATAAATTGCTGGAGCAAGACCCAGAAGCCCCAACTGCTTGGGATTATGTGATCTGCGAGTCGACCTATGGTGGGCGTGATCGATTTGAGCGCAGCTTGGAAAAGCGCCGCGAAATTCTTGCTTATGAATTG
>JAYUPT010000059.1:0-12841 GCA_043759965.1 Aestuariivirga sp.
TTCAACACGGCCAACGCCGGGCAGACCCTGCAACTGGCGCTTTACAACATCGTCAACATACCAAGATAATTGTTCAAGCGTAAAACCGGGTGCCTTGGCTGCATATGTTTGTATGGCTTGGCTTTCAACATCAATGCGCTGAACGATGGGCTCGTCGATGCCACCCGGTAAATTGCCTCGGATTTTTGAAATGGCATCCTTTACATCTTCGAGCGCACGATCTGTGGGCACTTCAAGGCGAAACTCGATTACTGTTACGGAGTTGCCATCAGTCATCGTTGAGATGACGTGCTTGACACCTGTAATTGCTGCAACTGAATCTTCGATGCGTTTGGTTACTTGGCTTTCAAGCTCAGCGGGTGCGGCACCTGATTGGCTAACCGAAACTGCAATCAGCGGAATATCTATGTTAGGGAATTGCGTGATTGGCAATCGATTGAAACTCTGGATGCCAACCAACAGCAGCACGATGAAGAGCAATATTGGAGCAACAGGATTTCGGATGGACCAGGCTGAGAAATTGAAATTCATAATATGAATTATTCCGTCGATTTAAGAATTACTGGAGAGACTGAATCGCCATCGCGCACAAAGCTTCCGGCGCGGGCCACAAATATATCGCCAGCCAAAACACCATCAGTGATTTCAATTGAGCCCGTACCAACCAGGCCCGTGATAACTTTGGTGACTTTCACCTTGCCTTCTTTAACTATTTGCACTGTTGGACCGTCTTCACCGAAGGTGACCGCCGTCAATGGCAGAGCAACACCCTCACCGGCTGCAAGTGCAATAGTTGCACGGCCAAAACTGCCGAGTGGAATGCGTGTGCCATCGGCCATGCGAATGTGGGCCATGCCAATGCGGGTTGATTCATTAACCTCAGGTGAGATCAATTTCACTTCGCCCTCAATGGGCTTATCAATTCCATTTACAACTATTGATGCTTTCTGCCCAAGTTTGACGCGGGGCAAATCTGATTCAGGCACTTCTGCAAGAAGTTTTACCGTGCCATTGGCGACAATGTTGAACATTGCTTCGCGGCTGGCTGAAGCTATGCCACCCAACTGCACAGTGCGGCGGCTGATATAACCATCAACAGGTGCTTTAATTTCAGTGCGGCTTTTGCGCAGTTCAAGATCAGCCATTTGGGCTTCAGTGCCCAGGCGATCAGCTTTAGTGACTTCTAATCCAAGCTTGGCACCGTTTAGCTGTGATCCTGCCAAATCAAAGGCGGCTTGTTTCAAATCAAATTGTTCCACCGTGGCAACGCCGCTGGAGCGTAGTTTTTTGGTGCGGTTCAATTCAGTTCCGGCGCGGTCTAAATTGATTTGCGCCTGTTCAATCTGGTTTTTTGCTTGCGCCAATGCAGCATCATTGCGGGCTAGACTTGCTTGAGTTTGTACAATTTGAATTTCAACTTGGGATTTGGACAGCCTTGCAAGAACTTGGCCCGTGGTGACCTCATCACCCTCTTCTGCCAGAATTTCAATTACTGACAGACCTTCAACCTCAGGCGTAACCAAAACCAATTCGCCCGCCGCAAAGCTTCCAGTTACAATCAGATTTTCAGCAATTGGTTTTTTTGCAGCAATCAGAACTGAAATAGTTGGTGGTGCTGGTGGCTCCAATTTTTTTAAAACATCTTCTGCACTTGCACTTGCCAAGAAAAGTTGTGATGCAACCAATCCCATAGCCAACATCGATGCGTTAAACCTCATGTCCACCCTCTTATTCATTGCGCAGCCTTCACTGCTGTCTGATTTAGTTTTGCCAGTTTTTCTTCAAGATATTTAGCACCCGCTGACAAAACTGCCTCGCCATATCCTGCCACAAACAGTGAACCTGCTGATTGCTGCGCATCACAGCGGCATTCTGCTATTCGCTTTAGATCTTCGTTTAGATCGGTAAGCTGCTTCTCAATTGCAAGGCGCAAAAAATCTGGCGGCAATAAATCTTGAAACAGCATTTCAAATAGAAACTCTGACTTGTACTTATCGCGTGACGGAATTACGGCTATACTTTTTACCAGAGACACTCGTCCGGCATCCGTGATGGCATAGACTTTTTTGTCGGGGCGGCTGGTTTGCTCCTCAGCGCGCAAGGTAACTAAGCCTTCCGCATTTAACTGCGTGAGAGCTGGATAAATTGAGCCAAAGCTAGCCTCAATAAAATGACTGAAGAGGCCCTCTTCAATCTCTTTCTTGATTTCATAACCTGAGGCTTCTTGGAATGACAAAATGCCAAGGCAGAGTGTTCTAATGTTCATGAGTATGACAAATCGATATATAACGGGTTGATATAGGATGACCTAGCCAGTGCTGCTGCTGATGTCAAGCCAGCGATTGCCATATCCAATGGTCAGCAAAGCAACATTTGTTGCACTTGATTAATAATTAGCACCAAGTGTTGTGTTCTTGCTGGCTTATTTCGTGCCAAATGTATCTCAAAACTGAAGTAAACTGGAATTGTCTCACTTGTCTTTATGTTTTAACTTCACTAAGACACTGGCCAACCACGGTCATCAATGAACCGGGGACATGTTGGGTACGCAAAATTAAAAGGGGGGCGAATGGAGTATTTTCTCCAGCAGCTCATAAATGGACTGACTTTAGGGTCAATCTACGGGCTTATCGCCATCGGTTACACGATGGTTTATGGAATTATTGGCATGATCAACTTCGCCCACGGCGATGTTTTCATGGTTGGGTCGGTGGTTGCGTTTATTGTAATTCTCGGACTTGGTGTTACTGGCGGCAGTGGTGCATTTGTTATTATTTTAGCGTTGGCACTGGTGGTGATCATCGCCATGTTGATTGCGTCTGTCTATAATTGGACGATTGAGCGCGTCGCCTATAGGCCCTTGCGCGGCTCATTCCGCTTGGCGCCACTTATCTCGGCAATTGGCATGTCAATTGTGTTGCAGGAATTTGTGCGCATTGCACAAGAAGGCCGCCCGAAGCCTATTCAACCCATCATCACTGGCAAGCACGAACTGTTGCATCGTAGTGCTGATAATGGTGAATTTATTGTGACGATCTCTAATATGCAAATTCTGATTATCCTTTCAACGCTTGCATTGATGGCGATTTTCACGATGATCATTCAACGCACCTCATTGGGCCGTGCGCAGCGCGCCACCGAGCAAGACCAGAAAATGGCGTCCTTGCTTGGCATTAATGTGGACCGCACAATTTCAATTACATTTATACTGGGTGCTGCCCTTGCGGCTTTCGCGGGCATGATGTTCTTCCTTTATTATAATGTAACGGATTTCTTCATCGGGTTCTTGGCGGGCATTAAGGCATTTACAGCGGCCGTGCTGGGTGGCATCGGGTCAATTCCGGGGGCCATGCTTGGTGGCATGGTAATTGGACTTATTGAAGTGATGTGGTCTGCTTATTTCTCGGTTGAATATAAGGATGTGGCGGCGTTCACGGTTCTTGTCATCGTTCTGATTTTCATGCCGCAAGGTTTGCTTGGCAAGCCAGAAGTTGAAAAGGTTTAAGCCATGTCAGTTGCTGCAAAAGACTCATCTGTTTCATCAGAGCAAGGTTCCATCAGCTGGTGGGATTTGGCCAAAGACCTAATTGGCACTGCAATTCTTACCGCGCTAATCCTTACACCAATTGTAACTTACAAAACCACGATGAACCAAGGTGTTCTGTTCATCGAAAACCGTTGGGTGCAAACAATTCTTTTCACAGCCGTAGTAGTGATTGGGCGGTTGTTGCTTCACCTGTTTGTTTGGCACAAAGCACCAGGTGCCGCCAGTGCTGCTAAGCCATCAGTAAGCAAAGTGCCGAGTTCGGAATCATTGGCAAAATATGTGGCCCCTACGCTCTTAGTATTGGCAATTGCCTTGCCGTTCCTGCTGCATATGATTCCAAGTTGGGATAAGCGCGGCATCGATTTTGCTATCACCATTCTTATATACATTATGCTGGGCTGGGGCCTTAACATTGTGGTGGGCCTCGCCGGACTTTTAGACCTTGGCTATGTGGCATTTTATGCCGTAGGTGCTTATGCTTACGCCCTACTCTCCACCATTTACTTGCCCTTGTGGTTTGGCCCCGGTGTGGTGCCTTGGGCGTTTTATATTGTACTTCCAGTTTCAGGTTTGCTAGCGGCCACATGGGGCGTTGTGCTCGGATTTCCGGTGCTGCGTTTGCGCGGCGATTATTTGGCGATTGTAACTTTGGCTTTTGGCGAAATGATCCGCCTCGTGCTCATCAACTGGTTCTCCTTCACCAATGGCCCGCAAGGCATTAACGTGCCCAAAGCCACATTCTTTGGTTTGCCATTCAAAGATGAACCCGGTGGATTTGCGGCCTTCTTCGGCATTCAACATGACCGCATCTATTCATATATTTTCCTTTATTACGTCATTTTGATTTTGGCTTTGATTACATATTTTGCCACCAATCGCTTACGCCGTTTGCCCATTGGCCGTGCATGGGAAGCCTTGCGTGAAGATGAAGTAGCGTGCCGTTCTTTGGGCATCAACACCACCACAACCAAGCTCACTGCTTTTGCCATTGGCGCAATGTTTGGCGGCTTTGCTGGCAGTTTCTTTGCGGCGCGCCAAGGTTTCGTTTCGCCTGAATCATTTGTTTATCTTGAATCAGCAATGATTTTAGCGATTGTGGTTTTGGGTGGACTTGGCTCACAAATTGGCATCGTGTTTTCAGCCATCGTGATCATGGGTGCGTTTGAATTGTTCCGCGAGTTTGGGGCGATGGGCCGTGGCATTCAAGATGGATTGCTTTGGTTATTGCCAGATGCAGTTGTTTCCGGAATTGGAACAGTGTTCCATACTGTATTTGGTGGCCTGTATGGGTTACTACCTGATGGAATGCAAACCGCACTTGCGGACGCAACAACAGGGCTTGACCCCATTCAATTCCGCATGTTGGCTGTTGGGTTAGCAATGGTTTTGATGATGCGCTTCCGCCCTCGTGGGTTGGTTACGCGCAGGCAGCCCACCGTGTTCCTCAAGGAGCGTAAATCGGTTTCGAGTGATTTAGTTGCTGAGGGGCATGGTTGATGCAAGATTGGTCTAAAGATCCCGAACTTCGAGTTGATCACTTGACGATGCGGTTTGGTGGGTTGACGGCGATAAACGACTTATCGTTTAACGCTGGGCGCAAACAGATTACCGCTTTAATTGGCCCCAATGGTGCGGGCAAAACGACGGTGTTCAATTGCATCACTGGGTTTTACAAGCCAACTGAAGGCATGATCAATTTGAACCATGCTGATGGCACTCATTTTATGTTGGAGCGCATGGATGATTTTATCATCACGCAGAAAGCAAAAGTGGCGCGCACATTCCAAAACATCCGATTGTTTTCAGGTATGACTTTGTTGGAAAACTTGATGGTGGCGCAACACAATGTGTTGATGAAGGCGTCAGGCTATACCATTGGCGGTATGTTCGGAAGCCGCACGTTTAAGCGCGCCGAAACGGAAGCCTTGGAGCGCTGCAAATACTGGCTCAATAAAGTAAACTTGATGGACCGAGCCGATGATCCGGCTGGCGACCTGCCTTATGGCGCGCAGCGCCGTTTAGAAATTGCCCGCGCCATGTGCACTGGCCCTCGCCTGCTCTGCTTGGATGAACCTGCCGCCGGTTTGAACCCGCGTGAATCTGATGAACTTAATAAACTGCTTATTTCTATTCGCGACGATCACAACATGGCGATTTTGCTAATTGAGCACGACATGAGCGTGGTGATGGGAATTTCAGATCATATTGTGGTTTTAGATTATGGCCGCAAAATTGCCGATGGCACACCTGCACAAATTAAGGTCGATCCAGCCGTTATTCGCGCTTATTTAGGCGTGGAAGAAGAGGAAGCCCCGGCGGACCTTATTGTTGAAGCTACTGGTGTCCCAATTGTTGCACGCGTTGCAGTGCAAAAACGCGTTCCTAAAAAGCCCGTGGTCAAAAAGCCCGCACCAAAAAAAGGAGGCCGTAAATGAGCGACATCCTTTTGCAAGGCACTGGTGTTGAAACCTTCTATGGCAAGATTCAGGCCCTGCGCGGTATTGATTTTGAAGTTCATAAGGGCGAGATTGCCACGGTTATCGGTGCCAATGGTGCTGGCAAATCGACATTGATGATGACTATTTGCGGCACGCCGCGCGCGCGCAGTGGCTCAATCGTTTTTGATGGTGTTGAAATCTCAAAAATGCCAACGCACGAAATTGTGCATCTTGGCATTGCACAATCACCTGAAGGGCGCCGCATTTTTCCGCGCATGACAGTTTTTGAAAATCTGCAAATGGGCGCCACAGTTGATAAACTGCGGCATTTTGATGAAGATCTTTTGAAAGTGTTCAAACTGTTCCCGCGCCTTGAAGAACGCCGGGCGCAGCGTGCTGGCACACTTTCGGGTGGTGAGCAGCAAATGCTGGCCATTGGCCGCGCTTTGATGGCCCGCCCTCGCTTGCTTTTGTTAGATGAGCCTTCTCTGGGGTTAGCGCCTATCATTGTGAAGTTGATTTTTGCGGCCATTAAGAAACTGAACGAAGAAGAAGGACTGACTGTGTTGCTGGTGGAGCAAAACGCCTTCCACGCACTTCGCCTTGCTCACCGCGCTTATGTGATGGTAAATGGCAAAATCACTATGACTGGCACTGGCGCAGAATTGATGAAGCGGCCAGAAGTGCGCGCCGCCTATCTTGAAGGAGGGCATTGATATGTCTGCATTTCTGCAAGCAATTGATCAATTTTTCCGCACCTACCTGTGGTTTCTGATTGAACATAACACTTGGGTATTTCTGATACTTACAGTGATTATGGGTGGTGGTGCTGCGTTTATGAGTGGCCGATCCTTAGCGATCGGCTGGAAATCAATTTGGTTGTTGCTTGGGTATATGTTGATTTTCGGCGCCGGTTTGCGGTTCATTCATTTTGCTTTGTTTCAAGACACTTTGACATCGCCCCTTTATTATATCACGCAGACGCTCTGCATCATTGGGTTTGCTCAACTCGGATATCAGGCCACACGCACAAATCAAATGACGCTGCAATATCCTTGGCTTTATGAAAAAACTGGCCCCTTGTCTTGGAGCCAAAAGAGCCTTGGAGACAAAAGCCGCGTTAATTAAATTTTCGAAATTGTTGAAAGGAACGCATTTTTTCCTTTCCAATCCTGCGCCTTTGAGCAAAGCTATGGCTCAAGGGGTAGTGTACCCCGACCGACCATCCGGTCATAAAACTTTAGGGAGACTAGTCTATGAAGAAACTCATTCTATCTGGAATTGCACTCAGCTTTGCTGCAGCGCTTTCCGCAACAACAGCTTTGGCTGATATCACCATTGCAACAGCAGGCCCGATCACTGGCCAGCTCGCAGCTCTTGGCGAACAATATAAGCGCGGCGCTGAAATGGCCGTTGCTGACATTAACGCCGCTGGCGGTGTTAATGGCGAAAAGTTGGTTTTGGAAATCGGTGATGATGCTTGCGATCCAAAGCAAGCTGTTGCTGTTGCCAACCAATTGGCTTCAAAGGGTGTGAAGTTCGTTGCAGGCCATCTCTGCTCCGGTTCTTCAATTCCTGCTTCTAAGGTTTACGAAGAAGAAAGCATTCTGCAAATCACTCCTGCTTCCACAAACCCAGTGTTCACTGATGCTGGCGGCTGGAACGTGGCCCGTGTTTGCGGCCGTGACGATGCTCAAGGCTTAGTTGCTGGTAACTTCATGGCTAAGCATTATGCTGGCAAAAAAGTTGCAATCATCGATGATAAATCTGCCTATGGCAAAGGTCTCGCTGATGCAACTAAGGCTGCTATGAACGCTGCTGGTTTGACAGAAGTGATGGCTGAATCAATCAATCCTGGTGAAAAGGATTACTCAGCTCTCGTTTCAAAGATGAAAGATGCTGGCATTGATGCAGTTTACATCGGTGGTTATCATCCAGAAGGCGCTTTGATCTTGAAGCAAATGCGCGAACAAGGTTCAGCAGCTCAAATGCTTTCGGGCGATTCAATGAACAACGTTGAATTCTGGACCATTGCTGGTGAAGCTGCCGCAGGCATGATCTTCACTTTCGCTCCAGAACCACGCAACATTCCAGAAGCTAAAGATCTGGTTGCAAAGTTCAAGGCCGCTGGTTTTGATCCTGAAGGCTACACACTGTTCACCTATGCTGCTGTGCAAATGTATGCTCAAGCCGCAACAGCAACAAAGACCCTCGACAACAAAACAATCGCTGCTTGGCTTCGTGCTGGCAACGAAATGCAAACTGTTATGGGTCCAATCAAGTTGGATGCTAAGGGCGACATCATTGGTGCAAAATATGTTTGGTACAAGTTTGCCAACGGCACCTATGCTGAAGATCCTGCAACAAACTAATTTAGTCCTTGTCTAAATCAGGCCCGCGCAAGTAACATTGCGCGGGTTTTGTTTTTTGGGATGGAAAGAGAATTTTGAATCAAAAAATCTATTCGGTCATCCCGACGAAAGTCGGGACCCAGAAGAAGCGGCAGGGTGTTCAACATTTTGTGTCGTGCGCGTGGCGCTGGGTCCCGACTTTCGTCGGGATGACTGTTTCTCTCTATTCTCTTTTCCCCATTTTATTTTTGTTGACAATTGCGCAAGTCCACGCCGAAATTATTATTGGTGTTGCTGGCCCTCTTTCTGGTACTTATTCCGCATATGGTGGGCAAATGGTGCAAGGGGTTCAGGCGGCTGTTGACCATCTCAACGCAACAGGTGGCATTGAAGGTGAGTTGGTTGAAATCGTCACGGCTGATGAAGCATGCGACAACCGCCAAGCCGAGATTGCGGCGCAAAACCTGGTACAAAAAAATGTGACTGTGGTCATTGGGCATTATTGTTCTTACTCTTCGCTTACCGCCGCCAAAATTTATGAATCTGCTGGCATTCCGATGATTGCCCCAGCGGGCAGTCTGCCAGCCTTTACTGAAGCTGGGCTTTCAAATGTTATTCGCCTGGTGGCCCGTGATGATGCGCAGGGCGAATTTGCAGCGCAGCGCATGAAGGTTGATTTTGCTGCAGATAGAATTGCAGTGCTGAGCGATGGCAGCGCTTCTGCTGAATTGTTAGTTGCGCGGTTTTTAGCAACAATAGGCGGCGCTCCTGCGCTCTCTCTAAAAATAAAGCCAGAAGTTAAATCCGTTGATGATTTAATAGTGGCCTTGGCTACCAAGAACATTGCAGCACTTTATTGTGCATGTGCCGGCAGTGATGCGGGCTTTATTGCCGCGCAGATTTCAGCGGCCAATCTTGCAATTAAAATCTATGGCTCAGATGCACTATTGGTTCCACAATTTTGGGAAAAATCTGGTGCTGCGGGCGAAGGCACATTTGTTAGTTTTGCTGTCGATCCGCAAACTTATGTTAGCGCGCATAAATTGATTAAACAACTCGCAGCAAGTGATATTGGTGCTGATGGTGCTACCCTGCCATCTTATGCTGCCGTACAATTATTTGCCAGCGCGGCAGAAAAAATGGGATCAAAAAACGGTCGCGGGCTGAGTGCCTATTTACGCTCAGGTGCTAGCTTTTCGACGGTTATTGGGTCATTATCGTTTGATGCGCATGGAGACGTGCTGGGCCCACGTTTGACGTGGTATGTGTGGTCAAAGGGCAAATCTGCCACGGAATATTTAGCGAAATAATGAGGGCATAAATGCGCGCTTTTTTTGTGCAAATTAAATGTGAACTTGGAAAATCTTACGGTGTGGCAACGGCGATCGCCGATGCTGAAATTGCTTCGGAAATTTTTTCAACCGCCGGCGAATATGATTTGCTGGTGAAATTTTATTTGAAAGACGATGAAGATATTGGCCATTTCATTGCCAATAAAGTGCAAACACTTTCCGGCATTCGTGACACTTTCACCATTGTAACATTCAAGGCTTTTTAAAGCTCTAGCCCCGCTGCGCTATATTTGTTACAGGGGGCCAGATTTAACTTTAAGGCCTGTCCATGATCTCTCGCTATTCTCGCAAAGAAATGACCCAAATTTGGGAACCGCAAACACGGTTCAAAATCTGGTTTGAAATTGAAGCCTATGCCGCTGATCAACAAGCCGAACTTGGCATTATTCCTAAAGCTGCCGCTGCAACCATTTGGGCCAAAGGCCGCGATGCGGTTTTTGATGTGGCGCGTATTGATGCCATTGAAGCGGAAGTGAAGCATGATGTGATTGCATTTCTCACGCATCTCTCTGAAATCGTTGGGCCGGAAGCGCGCTTTGTGCACCAAGGTATGACATCATCGGATGTGCTGGATACATGTTTTAACATTCAACTCACCCGCGCTGCGGATTTACTGATTGCTGATGTGGATGATTTGTTGACGGCTTTGAAAAAGCGCGCGCTGGAACATCAAAACACAGTGTGCATTGGCCGCAGCCACGCCATTCATGCGGAGCCAGTAACCTTTGGTTTGAAGCTGGCCTATGCCTATGCTGAGTTTCGACGTGCGCGCGAGCGCTTGGTTATCGCCCGCAAAGAGGTGGCAACCTGCGCCATTTCTGGTGCAGTTGGCACCTTTGCCAACATTGACCCTTCTGTTGAAGAACATGTTGCGGCCAAGCTGGGCCTCAGCATTGAGCCGGTTTCTACACAAGTTATTCCGCGAGATCGCCACGCCATGTTCTTTGCCGTGCTTGGCGTGGTGGCCAGCTCGATTGAGCGGCTTGCAACCGAAATTCGCCATTTGCAGCGCACTGAGGTGTTGGAAGTGGAAGAGTTTTTCTCATCCGGCCAAAAAGGTTCATCGGCCATGCCACATAAGCGCAACCCAGTTCTCACCGAAAATCTCACTGGCCTTGCTCGTTTGGTTCGCTCTGCTGTTACCCCCGCCATGGAAAATGTGGCGCTGTGGCATGAGCGTGATATTTCGCATTCATCCGTGGAACGCGGCATTGGGCCGGATGCCACTGTTCATCTCGATTTCGCGCTGAAGCGTTTAGCGGGTGTGATCGATAAGCTCGTTGTTTATCCTGAAAACATGAAGAAAAATTTGGACAAGCTGGGCGGATTGATCCATTCGCAACGCATTCTTCTCGCACTCACACAAAAAGGCATGAGCCGCGAAGAATCTTATTCCGCCGTGCAACGCTGCGCCATGCCGGTGTGGCGCGGTGAAGGGCAGTTCTTGGATTTGCTGAAAGCTGACAAAGAAGTGGCCGCTCACATGAAGCCAGCTGAACTCGAAGCCTTGTTTGACTTAGGCTATCACACCAAGCATGTTGGAACGATCTTCAATCGGGTTTTTGGATAATGCTGAATAAAGCTGAACTGCCGAACATTGATCCAATTATCACAACCGAAGCTTTGGCTGAATTTTGCGCGCGCATGGCGACTGAAGAGTTTGTGACTGTCGATACAGAGTTTTTGCGCGAGACGACCTATTATCCAAAGCTGTGCCTCATCCAAGTGGCTGGTGCCACTGAGGGGGTGTTGATTGATCCTTTGGCAGATGGGTTGGACTTAGCTCCATTTCATGCGCTGATGGCCAATGAAAAAGTGTTGAAAGTTTTTCATGCGGCAAAACAGGATTTTGAAATTCTTCATCTGCTGGCAGGTGCCCTGCCCCACCCGGTGATCGACACACAAATTGCCGCCATGGTGTGCGGCTTTGGCGATCAAGTGGGCTATGAGGCCATTGTGCGCAAACTGGTAGGCGCAGCAATTGATAAATCATCGCAGTTCACTGATTGGACGAGACGGCCGCTCACGTCAAAGCAAGCTAACTATGCGCTCTCTGATGTGACGCATTTGCGTACGGTTTATGAGAAACTAAAAATTCAATTGGCTGAGACTGGGCGCAGTGCCTGGCTTGAGGATGAGTTATCAAATCTCACTGATCCAGCCACATACATTGTGAACCCCGAAGAAAGCTGGCGGCGGATTAAGGCGCGCATTCAGAATAAAAAGCAATTTGGCGTGTTGATGTCAATTGCGGCATGGCGTGAACGTGAAGCGCAAAACCGCAATGTGCCGCGTGGGCGCATATTGAAGGATGAGGCATTGGCCGAAATTGCCATTCAAATGCCGCAGAAACCAGAAGCAATAAATGACCTGCGCTTGGTTTCAAAGGGCACTGCAAACTCTTCAATGGGCAGTGCCATTTTGAAAGCCGTTGCAGAAGGCTTGGCGCGCGACCCTAAAACCATTCCAGAATTTAAAGGCCGCAATGATGAAATGTCTGCTGCTGCCCAAGCAGCTGCCGAAGTTTTAAAGTTAGCGCTTAAGGTTGCCTGCGAAAGCGAAGGCATTGCGCCAAAACTTTTGGCCAGTGCTGCCGAAATTGATGCGATTGCCGTTGATGATGATGCCGATGTGCCGCTGCTGCATGGCTGGCGGCGCGAGGTGTTTGGCAACCTTGCATTGGATATCAAACACGGTAAAGCCTTCATCGGCCTGGAAAATGGCCGCGCGAAATTGTTTCGGCCTTAAATTCTAAACAATCTCAATCTTAGCTGTTCTATCCATTTCAAGTGCCAACCCTGCGAGGCGTTTTTCCACTCGTTCCCCCAGAAGGTCTTTCAACTTACTTGGCAACGAAAGGGTGAGAGTTTTTGAGCCTTCCATTTTCAATTTTATTTTTGGCAACATACCGGGCATGGCGGCGGACAAAATATAAGCAAGGCGGAACATGTTGCTCAACAAGTGCGCACGGGCAATGTGAGTTTCATCGAGCAATCGCGTGAGATCATCCTTCATATCTCCGCCTTCATAACGATAGAATACTGTGAGCGCCAAGAACACGCGGCCCGGATGATCAATGCCCACAAAGGCCGCTTGCGAAATCATACCGAGCGAACGATCAGCGCGATAATCAGGGTGGGCGCGCCAGCCAAT
>JAYUPT010000060.1:0-4661 GCA_043759965.1 Aestuariivirga sp.
GTCATCCCCCGTTACCCGCTTTGCCCCCTCGCCCACTGGATATTTGCATATTGGTGGTGCCCGCACCGCGCTGTTCAATTGGGCTTATGCAAAAGGCAATCGCGGAAAAATGCTGCTTCGCATTGAAGACACCGATCGTGAGCGTTCAACTGATGCAGCAACAGTTGCTATTCTAGAAGGTCTCACATGGCTTGGTTTAACATGGGATGGCGAAGCCGTATCCCAACACGCCCGTATGGCCCGCCATGCTGAAGTGGCGCATGAACTGCTGGCCAAAGGCCAAGCCTATTTTTGCTATTGCTCGCCAGCCGAACTCACCGCCATGCGCGAAAAGGCCGAAGTCGAAAAGCGCCCCATCCGCTATGACGGCACTTGGCGCAACCGCGCTGCCACTGATGCTCCGACTGGGATAAAACCAGTGATCCGCTTCAAATCTCCGCAAGAAGGCGAGACTGTGGTTGATGATCAAGCCCAAGGCCGCGTGGTTATTCCCAACAAGGATTTGGATGATCTCATCATCCTGCGTTCTGATGGCAACCCAACCTATAATCTCTCTGTGGTGGTGGATGATCATGACATGGGGGTCACCCATATTATTCGTGGCGTAGATCACCTCACCAATGCCGCCCGCCAGACGCAAATTTATGTGGCAATGGGTTGGGCCGTGCCGAGCATGACGCATGTGCCGTTGATACACGGGCCAGATGGTGCCAAACTTTCCAAGCGCCATGGTGCGTTGGGTGTGGAGGCTTACCGCGCCATGGGTTACTTGCCAGCGGCCTTGCGCAATTACCTCGCCCGCCTCGGCTGGAGCCACGGCGATGATGAGATTTTCTCAACTGAAGAATTAATCCGCTGGTTTGATTTGGATGGCATTGGCAAATCCGCCTCGCGCTTTGATTTTGCCAAATTGGAAAATCTCAACGGACATTATATTCGTCACACGCCAGATGCAGAAATGTTGGAGCTTTTTATGGGCTTCCTGCCCCATGCTGAAAACGGCTCCGCCATGTTGGCAAAAATCGATGACGGTATGAAATCAAAATTGCTCAAGGCTCTGCCCGGCCTGAAAGATCGCGCAAAAACTTTGGTGGAGCTGCAAAACAGTGCTGCTTATCTCTTCGCCGCGCGTCCTTTAACGATGGACGAAAAAGCCAAAGCCCTGCTCAATGATGAAGGCAAGGCCGCGCTTAAAATTGTGTTGGACGTTCTAACGACAAGCACAGACTGGACCGCTAGCGCCCTGGAAATAGCTCTCAAAGCCAGTGCTGAAAGCAACAGTCTGAAACTTGGCAAACTGGCTCAGCCGCTCCGCGCGGCCCTTACTGGAACGGCAACATCACCGCCAATCTTTGATGTGCTTGAAGTGTTAGGCCGTGACGAAAGTTTGGCTCGCATAACCGACCAATGTTAAGCGTAACTTGAACTGTATTAGTGCAGCATCATTGACCTTTTTATTGCGCTGCAATATCATACGCCAAAAGGAGCCTCACCATGGCCGATACTGCTAAACTTGAGATCGCTGGAAAAACCCACGAGTTGCCCATCATCCACGGCACAATAGGGCCAGATGTTGTCGATATTTCGAAGCTCTATGCAGACACTGGCGCTTTCACTTTTGACCCCGGTTTCACATCTACAGCGGCTTGCAAATCTACCATAACTTTCATTGATGGCGATGCTGGTGTTTTGCTTTATCGCGGTTACCCAATTGAGCAATTAGCAACCGACGGTGACTTTTTGGAAACCTGCTATTTGCTTTATTACGGCGAGTTGCCAACCGCTGCGCAACGCAAGAAATTCGTTTTTGATATCACCCACCACACTATGATTCACGAGCAAATGGCGCTCATGTTTCGCGGCTTTCGGCGCGACGCTCACCCTATGGCAGTGATGGTGGCCATGGTTGGTGCAATGTCGGCATTTTACCATGATTCAACTGATATTACCGATCCGCGCCAGCGCGAAATTGCCTCGCACCGGATGATTGCAAAACTGCCGACAATTGCGGCCATGACCTATAAATATTATATTGGTCAACCCTTCGTCTATCCGAAAAATAGTTTGAGCTATGCCGGAAACTTCCTGCAAATGTGCTTTGCAGTTCCGTGCGAAGATTATGTGGTGAACGAAGTTCTGGCTCGGGCTATGGACCGGATTTTCGTTCTCCATGCCGACCACGAACAGAACGCCTCAACCTCAACAGTGCGCCTTGCAGGTTCATCTGGTGCCAACCCATTTGCATGTATCGCAGCGGGCATTGCCTGCCTCTGGGGCCCAGCCCATGGCGGTGCCAATGAAGCTGCATTGAAGATGCTAGAGGAAATTGGCACGGTTGATAACATTCCGGCCTTTATTGAAAAGGTAAAAGACAAGACCTCCAATGTACGCCTGATGGGTTTTGGCCACCGCGTTTATAAAAATTATGATCCGCGTGCTAAAATCTTGGCAGCCTCTGCCCATGAAGTGTTCGAAGCCCTTGGCAAGAAAGATGATCCGTTGCTGGATGTGGCCCGCGAGTTGGAACGCATTGCGTTGAGCGACCCCTATTTCATTGAACGCAAACTCTATCCAAATGTTGATTTTTATTCTGGCATTATCCTTCGCGCCATGGGTTTCCCCACCAGCATGTTCACTGTGTTGTTTGCATTAGCACGCACCGTTGGTTGGATTAGCCAATGGAAAGAAATGATCGAAGATCCAAGCCAGCGCATCGGCCGCCCACGTCAGCTCTATGTGGGGCCAACGCAGCGCGACTATGTGCCGGTTGATAAGCGCTAAGCTTTCTTCCCATCAATCAGCATTGCACCAATTTCAGCTTCGGCAACTTTTTTGCCATCCACATGCGCTTCCGCCCAATATTTCCAAACGGGTGGGCGCTTTTGTAAGAGCTTGACGTGGAAGTAAACTGAATCACCAGGGCCAACGGGTTTGCGGAACTTTGCTTTATCAATCGACATGAAGAACACCAGCTTGCCGGCATTGTCGCTGTGGTGTTCCAGCACCAGTGCCCCCGCAGTTTGCGCCATGGCCTCAACCAGCAAAACACCAGGCATCACCGGACGTGATGGAAAATGGCCCTGAAAGAATGGCTCATTCATCGTTACGTTCTTCATGGCTGTGCCAGATTCTTCGCCGTTCAGTTCAGTCATCTTGTCAATCAACAGAAACGGATAACGGTGCGGCAGCAGCTCCATGATGCGCATAATATCAAGTGTCTTTTTTGGTGCGGCTGCGTCAGTCATTTTGGTTTTCCTCAAAAAAATGTGGCGGCTGAAAACTCAACCGCCACGCTTATATTAGCTGGTGATTTCAAAAGGTCTAGAAGCTCGTTCCAATTGAGAAGCGGAACTTTTCAGTCACGTCGTAACTTTGCTTAACAATCGGATAGGCAAATTCAAACTTGAGCGGACCAAATGGTGAGGTCCACACAATGCCTGCACCGATAGAGGCGCGGAAACCCATGGTGTCGAGAACATCGCAGTCGGCGGTACTTGAGCCACCACTGCAAGGGCCAGACACGTCCTTAACCATTGAACTCTCACCCGAGTTAAACACCGTACCAAAATCCGTGAACACTTCGCCTCTAAGGCCGAATGCCTCTGGCAAGCCGAGTGGGAATGTGGCTTCCAATGTGCCGATGGCATAAGTGTTGCCACCAATAGCATCAGTCACGCCATCATTGCCAACTTGCCGTGGACCAACGCCAGATTGAGCAAAGCCACGGAATGTGTCAGCGCCTTTAAAGAACCTATCTTGCAAGGGCACACCATTGTCACTGAAGGCTTGAATGTGGCCAGCGTTGCCTTCCAACTTCACAATCACCTTCTCGTCAAAGAATGGAATGAAATACCAACCATGAGCTTCAAACTTGGCAAATTGGGCTGTGCCGCCGAGACCTGCAATTTCAGTGTTCAATTGCCCACGGAAGCCTGTTGTTGGTGTAATGACATTGTCCAGTGTGTCGAATTGATAATTCACTGACACGGCAGATTTCCAACTTTCGCCTTCTTGCCCAATAACAGCAGGCGAAGCAGTAGCAGGATCAATGCCCGTGATATTGCGATAGGCAAGGTAATATTTCAAACCAACACTTGAATACTCATCAAGCTTAAAGCCGGTGCGCAATGCGCCGCCAACTTGCTCGCTAGTGTAAGACGATGAAGCCTGAAGGTCAGTTTTTGTAGCGAACACATCAAAGCCCGCAGACATTGGCAAGCCAAGGAAATAAGGATCGGTGAAACTGAAATCAACACTTTGCTTTTTGAAGCTTAGCGAAGTGTTGAGATTAACTTGCAAGCCTTTGCCGAACAAATTGCGTTCAGCAAGTGAGACTGTACCAACAACAGTTTCTACTGACGAGTAACCGATGCTGAATGTCAAAGACCCAGTGCTCTTTTCAGCAACTTCAACAACCAAAACAATCTTATCAGGCGCTGAACCTTCGGTTTCTTTGAACTCAATGCGCTCAAAATAATCCAAAGAAGTCAAGCGGCGACGAGCGCGTTCAACAAGGGCGCGGTTAAATGCATCACCTTCAAACAACCGCAACTCGCGGCGAATAACTTCATCACGAGTGCGTGAGTTTCCGGTAATATCGATGCGTTCGATATAAGCGCGCGTGCCCTCAGTTAAATTATAGGTGATGTTGATTTTCTGGC
>JAYUPT010000061.1:0-12759 GCA_043759965.1 Aestuariivirga sp.
CTGTTCAATTTATTGCCAGCAAAAACACTTGCAAGTCTTGCTTCCGAAAGCCAATTCACTGACGCCCAGAAAGCTTTGTTGCACCGTGCTGCATGGACGCGGGATTTTGCCCGTGGAGTGAAGCCCGACACCGCTGCGCTGTTTGCTGCGAACCCACAATTGAAATTGGAATTTGAAGGCGTGCAAAAAGCCTATCCAAAACTCAACGCAAAGCGCCAACTGCTGTTAACCATATTGCGACAACCCAGATTTGGCATTCTGGTTAATTCGCCCGATAGTTTTATGGATGCGATGGACGGTGAGAATGCAAACGTTTCGACCCTTGATGAGTACGACCACAACGATAAAAATTGGTGGTGCCCGTTAGAAATAGGCCGCCAGATGCATGCATTGCGCGTTGGCTTTGATAGTGATTCAGGTGCAATCGCTGATATTAGCTATCGACAGAAACAACTTGAACCAGTCTATGACCAAAGCTTGGCCGACAAGATGGCGGCTGCGCGTGAAAGCTTGTTGCGCCAGCACCCAATGTTTAAAGCTATCAATCCAAAGGAATTGCGTTCGCTAGAGCGCATAGCCAGTGCGCCAGCAAACCTCACACGCGCTGCAATCAACTGGGGTAAAGCCAGCAAGGGTGATGACGGTGCGCCTGAGGCTTTGGCGTTGGCAGTGAGGTCCACGCGCTATGGCTGCAACTGGCACGGCAGCCACAAGGCTTATTCTAAGCCAGCACAAGAGTTGCTCAAATCAAAATTTGGAAACACCCAATGGGCCAAGGCCACGCCATATTGGTTTGATTGCATGGAGATGGTCTATGATAAAGATTACAATAAGGTCGCAAGCTGCAAGCCCCATGACTGGCCAAAAGATAGCTTACCCTAGAAGTGAGGATTCTGCGGTAACACATTGACGGGGGCAAGTTATTAGATTGAACCTTGGGATATTATGGAGATATTTTCAAAAGGAAATATTCCATAATATATATTATGCGAATGAGAGATATGCCAGACCCAACCAAGATGAACCCACGCGATATTAACACCCTGCGGGTCATTATGGCGGCCTTGCGAACGCCTGTGACAGGCTGCCCATGGGACTTGCAGCAGAACTTCAGCACTATTGCGCCTTACACTATCGAGGAAGCCTATGAAGTGGCAGATGCCATTGCACGCGGCAACAAAGCTGATCTTTGCGATGAGCTTGGCGATCTTTTGTTGCAGCCAATCTACCACGCTCAGATGGCAGCTGAGGAAGGCAGCTTTACATTCGATGATGTTGTGGCAGCTGTAGTTGCCAAAATGATCTGCCGCCATCCGCATGTGTTTGGTGATGAGCAAACCAAGGCCGCAGGCGTTGCCAAGGGCTTTTGGGAAGAAAACAAAGCGAAGGAACGTGTTGGCCAACCTAAGCAAGGGGTTCTGGATGCAGTTCCCATCGCCCTGCCCGGATTAACCCGCGCCATAAAACTGCAATCTAAGGCCGCCAAGGTTGGGTTTGATTGGCCATCGGTTGAAAATGTTTACGATAAGATTGCTGAAGAGATAGCCGAATTCCGCGAGGCTTCTGAACAGCACAAGGCCGAGGAATTTGGCGATTTGCTTTTCGCTCTGGCCAATGTGGCGCGACATTTGGGTATTGATGCTGAGGCTGCCTTGCGCGGCACCAATGAGAAATTCACGAGGCGCTTTAAACATATTGAGGCAGAATTGAAAAAGCGTGGGCAAACGCCAAAGGATTCGAAACTAGAAGAAATGGATGCGCTTTGGGATGAGGCAAAGACACTAGAGTGAGTTGCCGTAAAGCGCCTGCCCGCGATCTTCAAAGGCTTGCAGCATTTTCTCCGTGGCAAAGCCCATCATGCTGCCGGCCATCATTTGCAGCATCATGTTTTTTAATATGTAATCGATGGTGATGGTCACATCTGCTTGGCCCTCGCCTGCAGCCACAATGGACCAGACTGCACGAAGTGATTTCAGTGGGCCATCTGATGAAGTGGCAATAACTGTATTATTCTCATTGTTAGTGACAACGTGGCTTCTGAAGGATTCGCGAAAACCTAGCTTTTCTAGAGATACTTGCAAATCTGCTTCAAAACTTATCTCCGCACCAGCTTTGCGACGCTCGCCACGAATAACTGATCGCTTCAACAGGGGCAGAAATTTTTTGTACGAACCCACATCAGCGGCAATGGCAAAGGCTTGATCTGCGCTTAAATTCACGCGGCGTGTGGTGGTGAAGTGTGACATTATTTTGCGGCGCGGGCGGCGCGAAGTTTCGCGAAATCATCGCCTGCGTGGTGCGATGAGCGCGTGAGTGGTGACGATGAAACCATGAGGAAGCCCTTAGAGTAAGCCAGTGTCTCGTATGACTTAAATTCGTCAGGCGTTACAAACCGATCAATGGCGGCATGTTTGCGTGTGGGTTGCAGATATTGGCCAATTGTGATGAAATCAATTCCTGCCGAACGCATGTCATCCATCACTTGCATCACCTGCTCGCGGGTTTCACCAAGGCCCACCATGATGCCGGATTTGGTGAACATTTGCGGATCGAGTTCTTTCACCCGTTCTAGCAAACGCAGTGAATGGAAATAGCGCGCACCTGGGCGGATTTTCAAATAGAGGCCCGGCACAGTTTCAAGATTATGGTTAAACACATCAGGCTTGGCTTCGACCACCATTTCCAATGCGCTATTTTTCTTCAAGAAATCTGGCGTCAACACTTCAATGGTTGTGGCGGGTGAATGTTTGCGAATGGCCAGAACAGTTTGCGCAATATGCCCTGCTCCGCCATCAGCCAGATCATCACGGTCCACTGAGGTTATCACCGAATGCATCAAACCCATGCGAGCCACAGCATCGGCCACGCGCTCTGGTTCGCCCTCATCGAGCGCATCTGGCAATCCGGTTTTCACATTGCAAAAAGCGCAAGCTCTGGTGCAAGTGTCGCCCATTACCATGAAGGTTGCATGTTTTTTTGACCAGCATTCGCCAATGTTGGGGCAGCCTGCTTCTTCGCATACGGTGACCAATTTATTCTCACGCACAATTTTTTGCGTTTCAGCATAAATAGGCGAACCCGGAGCTTTCACTCTGATCCACTCCGGCTTGCGCAGGAGCGGAGTTTCAGGGCGATTGGCTTTCTCCGGATGGCGCAGTTTCAGCGTATCAAGAAGTGTGGTCATTTAAATTTTAACGGCTACCGCGCAGCAGTTTCAGCACGAGCAACAAGATGATTGCACCTGCGGCCGATACTACGAGATTGCCCCAGAACCAGCCTTGGAAAAATTCGCCGAGCTGAATGCCGGCCGCATTTGCAACGAAGAAACCAATCCATGAACCAATAATACCTGTGATCAGATTCATGATCAGGCCCATGTTTGAGCCCGTTACTTTTTCCGCAACCCAACCAGCCAAAATGCCGATTAAAATTGTGCCCCAAAAACCAACGCTACCAATATCCATTATATTTTGCATTTTAGTCTCCCACTCAATGTAAAATTCTGGCGATGATCATCACAATGATAGCGCCAATTGTTGCCGTTGCTATATCGCGCCCAATCTCATTTTTAATACCGAGATTAAGGCCAGCTTTGTTTAAAACAAATGAGCCCACAAAGGAACCCAAAATTCCACTGATCAGATATTGCACAATGCCATAGCCACCAACAATCCAACTGGCCAACCAGCCAGCGGCAAGGCCCATAAGCACTGCGATAATGATGTTCTTTGAATCCATTTTATCCCCCGTCGAATAAGTTAACTTGGCCCGCATATGGCCCATGATAACGGTTTCTTCAAGATTACATGTGAATGGCGCGGCCATAAGCGCTCAGCACACTCTCATGCATCATTTCTGAAAGGGTTGGATGCGGGAACACCGTGTGCATCAATTCCGCCTCAGTGGTTTCCAACCCCATGGCGATCACATAGCCTTGGATCAACTCAGTGACTTCCGCGCCCACCATGTGAGCGCCCAATAATCGACCAGTTTTGGCATCGAACACAGTTTTGATCAGACCCTGATCTTCACCCAGAGCAATTGCCTTGCCATTTGCCAAGAATGGAAACTTGCCAACTTTCACTTCAAAGCCAGCAGCAATGGCCTTCGCTTCAGTGAGACCAACTGATGCCACTTGTGGGTGGCAATAAGTGCAGCCGGGGATTTGTTCTTTCTTCATTGGGTGAGCATCAAGCCCTTTGATCTTCTCAATGCAGATCACGCCTTCATGCTCGGCTTTGTGGGCCAACATCGGCGGGCCAGCCACATCGCCAATGGCATAAAGTCCAGCCACATTGGTGCGGCCATAACCATCGGTTACTATGCAGCCGCGATCAGTTTTTACGCCCAGTGCTTCAAGGCCAAGCCCTTCGATGTTTCCGACAACGCCTGTGGCAGCGATGACACGATCAACAGTAATCTCTTCTTTCTTGTCGCCCTGCTCTATTGTGGCGGTGACGGAGTTTGCGCCTTTTTTGAGCGATACCACTTTGGATGAAAGCTTGAATTTCAACCCATGCTTCTCAAGTTGCTTCTGAGCGAATTTAGAAATTTCCACATCTTCAACCGGCATAATTTGATCCATGATTTCAACCACAGTCACATCTACACCCATGGCGTTATAGAATGAGGCAAATTCAATGCCGATAGCACCAGAGCCAACTACAAGAAGTGATTTCGGCATTTCTGCGGGCACCATGGCCTCAAAATAACTCCACACCAATTTGCCATCATGCTCTAAGCCGGGCAACGCGCGCGGCCGCGCACCCGTTGCGAGGATGATGTGTTTGGCCGTGTAAGTCCCTGCTCCCAATGTTCCCTTGGGAGGTGGGTTTTGGGGTTGCACTATGGTCTTTTTCGAATCCGTCACCACAACTTCGCCGGGCTTTGAAAGTTTGGCCTCGCCCCAGATGATTTGCACTTTATTCTTCTTGAGCAACCCATTCACGCCCATGGTGAGGCGGCCAGAAACTGCGCGTGAACGGGCGACAACTTTGGCAGCGTCGAATTTGATGTTGTCTGCGGACAGGCCGTAATCGCCAGCGTGGTTCATGTAAGTATAAATCTCCGCCGAGCGCAGCAAAGCCTTAGTGGGAATGCAGCCCCAGTTGAGACAGATGCCGCCCAAGTGCTCGCGTTCCACGAGGCCCACTTTGAAACCAAGCTGTGCTGCACGAATGGCAGTCACATAGCCGCCCGGCCCGGCGCCGATGATCAGAACGTCAAAATTTGTGTCGGCCATTTTATAACTCCAAAATCTTCTTCACCACTGGCACAAATGCAGCACCTATTGCTCGCGTGTTCGCAACATCCAAATGCCCGCCATCAACAACACTTGCCTTCGCCACTGAACCTGCATCAAAGAAATGAACCTTCATCTCATCGGCCACTCGCGCATAATGTTTGGCAAAGAGTTTTGATTCTTCAATCTTGTGGCCCCAGAGATCATTGAACCATTCATTCTTAGTGGGCACCAAACATGGTGGCGCAACCAAAACTATTTGTGGCGCGGTATAGGTGCCAGACCAATTATGATTGCGTGTCAACGTCACCAAGCGCTCCATGCCCATGGCTGAGTCAAAGGCGCGGTTATGTTTCAAGTCATTTGTACCAAGCATGATGATCAACAAATCAAGTGGCTGATGAGATTTTAGCACGATGGGAAGCCCTATTGCGCCATTGCGATTCTCGTCCACCGTCGGGTCATCAAACACAGTGGTGCGCCCGTTCATGCCCTCTTCAATCACGCGGGCTTTGTTTGAGATGCCAGCTGCCAAAACATTCGGCCAGCGATCTTCATGAGCCATGCGCATTCCGGTGGAAGCGTTGTAACCCCAAGTGAGTGAGTCTCCGAATGCGAGGATGTTTTTCATATTACACCAACATTAAACCCGGTTCTTCGAGATACATTTTAATCGCACCCAAAAGCTCCGCACCCAACGCTCCATCGACAGCACGATGATCGGTTGAGAGGGTCACACTCATCAGCTGTTCAATCACAATCTCATTGCCACGCACCACGGGGCGGCGTTCGCCTGCGCCTACCGCTAGAATTGTGGCTTGGGGTGGGTTGACGATGGCTTGGAAGTTTTTCACGCCCATCATGCCCATGTTGGAGACTGACGTGGAGCCGCCGGTATATTCCGATGGATTGAGTTTGCGGGATTTGGCGCGGGCAGCATAATCTTTCATCTCAATGGAGATTTGTGCGAGGCCCTTGGTTTCAGCTTTGCGCACAATCGGCGTGATCAATCCGCCGGGGATGGACACGGCCACCCCCACATCAGCGTGGTGGTGTTTTACCATGTTATTATCAGTCCAGCTTACATTGGCTTCTGGCACTTTGATCAGCGCCATGGCCATGGCCTTGATCACGAAATCATTAACCGACACTTTCCATGCGGGTTTGCCATCTTTGTCTTTCGGGGCTTGCAAATTCAGGCGCTCACGCAAGGCCAGCAAATTGTCGAGGCCAATATCAACAGTCACATAAAAATGTGGAACGGTTTGTTTGGATTCTGTGAGGCGGCGCGCGATGGTTTTACGCATTCCGTCATGTGGCACCAGATCATAGGAGCCTTCTTCAAAGAGTTTAAGCACCGAGGCTTCGGAAGGTGATGCGGCCATTCCCCCTCCGGCACTGCGTGCCACCTCCCCCGCAAGGGGGGAGGATTTAAAGGATTCCACATCCTTCACCACAATGCGGCCATACGGGCCTGATCCGTGTACGGATGATATTTCGATGCCTTTGGTTTTGGCAAGACGGCGGGCGAGTGGCGAGGCGAAGACGCGGCTCGCGTTAAGTCCCCCTCCGGCGCTTTGCGCCACCTCCCCCGTTCCGGGGAAGGAGGTAGGAGCAGTTTCATTCGTATCCTTCCCCGGAACGGGGGAGGTGGCAGCGCGAAGCGCTGACGGAGGGGGACTTGCTGAAGCCTCCCCAATCACTGCAATCGGCGCATTGACCAACACATCTTCCGTGCCTTCTGCCACCAGAATTTTTGTCAACACACCATCATCAATGGCTTCCACTTCCATCGTTGCCTTATCGGTTTCGATTTCGGCCAGCACATCGCCGCTCTTCACCTTGTCGCCCTCTTTTTTGAGCCACTTTGAAAGTTTGCCTTTCTCCATGGTGGGCGAAAGGGCGGGCATGAGGATGGTTGGCATGATGGCAGCCTTTATGAGTTAGAGAGTACCGATGATTTTGCGGCGGCCTTGGCAAGGTCGTCGTTCAAGGCTTTGCGAATTTCAGCGAGGTTAGCAGCCGTGGTGCCGTGGCCCATTTCTTCCATGCTCGCTGCAACTTGTTGCGCCATGCCAGCCAGCACATGGCCCCACATATCAGCCTTGCCGAATGCCATAGAGTGAAGCGCCAAGCTCAACTGACCATTGGTGATCCAGCCGCGCACAATTTCGCCAGCGTTGGCATCATGGAACACTTCATGCGGTGGCTGCAATTGATGGGGGTGTGTGTCGTGGGAATGGTCGTGGTGGTGGTGATCGTGATCAGACATAGAGAACTCCTTTAACAGCCGCCACCACGTCATCGACGTTAGGCAAGGCCAGTTTTTCTAAATTTGCAGCATAGGGCATGGGCACGTCTTTTCCGGCGACACGAGCAACTGGCGCATCGAGATAATCAAACGCGTGCGTCATAATTTCGGCAGCGAGTTCGGAGGTGACAGAGAAGCGTGGATAGCCTTCTTCCACGCACACGCAGCGATTGGTTTTCCGCACTGAGGTCAGCACTGTTTCAAGGTCCAAAGGCCGAATGGTGCGAAGGTCAATCACTTCGCATTCAATACCTTCTGCGGCCAGCTTTTCGGCGGCGGCCAATGCGTAAGTCATACCGATGGAGAAGGACACGATGGTGACGTGAGAACCAGCGCGGGCAATGCGGGCTTTGCCGATTGGCACAACCCAATCTTCAAGGTTTGGCACTTCAAATGATTTGCCATAAAGGATTTCATTTTCGAGGAAGATGATCGGGTTCGGATCGCGGATTGCGGCTTTCATCAAGCCCTTGGCATCAGCGGCGGAATAAGGGGCTACCACTTTGAGGCCGGGGATTTGGCTATACCATGCGGTGTAATCTTGTGAGTGCTGAGCGCCCACGCGGGCGGCAGCACCATTAGGGCCACGGAACACAATCGAGCAGCCCATTTGCCCGCCAGACATATAAAGCGTCTTGGCGGCGGAATTGATGATGTGGTCAATGGCTTGCATGGCGAAATTGAAGGTCATAAATTCGACGATTGGCTTTAGGCCAGCAAAGGCCGCACCCGTAGCAATGCCGGTGAAACCATGCTCGGTGATGGGCGTGTCGAGAACCCGCTCAGGTCCAAACTCATCCAACATGCCTTGAGAGATCTTGTATGCACCTTGATATTGGCCCACTTCTTCGCCCATCAGGAACACATCCTTATCGCGGCGCATTTCTTCAGACATGGCCGAGCGCAAAGCTTCACGCACCGTCATGGTGATCATTTCTGTGCCGGGTGGAATTTCAGGGTCGCTTACCACCCCCTCATCCGCCCTGCGGGCACCTTCTCCCGCGAGGGGAGAAGGAAGAGTTGGAGCACCTTCTGACTTCCCTTCTCCCCTCGCGGGAGAAGGTGGCGCGCTAGCGCCGGATGAGGGGGTGGTGGCCACACTAGCCTCGCCAATCACAGCAATTGGCGCATTCACTTTAACACCTTCAGTTCCTTCCAGAACCAAAATGGCGGTCAGCGTGCCTTCATCAATCGCCTCCACTTCCATGGTGGCTTTATCGGTTTCAATCTCAGCTAAAATATCGCCGGACTTCACTTGGTCACCCACGGCTTTGAGCCATTTCGACAATTTGCCTTCTTCCATGGTGGGGGAAAGGGCGGGCATGAGGATGGTTGGCATGGATTTGGTTCCTCACGCTGTCTTGTAAATGTCGGTGTAAAGTTCAGAAGCATCTGGCTCAGCATCAGCCACAGCAAAATCTGCCGCCTGAGTCACAATCTCACGAATGTCCGTATCCATTTTTTTTAAATCATCTTCGCTGGCGCGATTGGATTTCAGAAGACGGGCCTTCACCTGTTCAATCGGGTCATGCTCTTCGCGCATTTTTTGCACTTCTTCTTTTGTGCGATATTTTGCCGGATCAGACATGGAATGGCCGCGATAACGATAAGTCATCATTTCCAAAATATATGGCCCCTCGCCCGAACGGCAATGTTCAGTGGCCCTGTCTGCCGCGTCCTTCACGGCGCGAACGTCCATACCATCCACTTGTTCGGATGGAATGCCGAAGGCTTCGCCGCGTGCGCCCAAATGTTCGGAGGCCGCTGTTGAACGCGCTGCTGATGTGCCCATGGCATAACGGTTATTTTCGATCACGAAAATTACTGGAAGTTTCCAGATCGAGGCCATGTTGAAAGTTTCATAAACTTGGCCTTGGTTGGCCGCACCATCGCCGAAATAAGCCATCGAGACATTGTTGTTACCGCGATATTTATTAGCGAAAGCCAGCCCTGCCCCCAGTGGCACTTGCGCACCCACAATTCCGTGGCCGCCGTAAAAATTCTTTTCACGGCTGAACATATGCATGGAGCCGCCCTTGCCATGCGAATAACCGCCTTTTTTACCTGTGAGTTCGGCCATCACACCCTGAGGGTCCATGCCGCAGGCCAGCATGTGGCCGTGATCGCGGTAGGACGTAATGCGCTGGTCGCCTTCAATGGCTGCCATTTCGAGCCCAACGACAACAGCTTCCTGGCCAATATACAAATGGCAGAAACCGCCGATTGATCCCATGCCATAAAGTTGGCCCGCTTTTTCTTCAAAGCGCCGGATGAGCAGCATATCGTAATAAGCTTTAAGTTCTTCTTCGGCTGATAAGCCTGAGTTCTTCAAATCGGATTTAGACTTAGCAGGCCTATCGCCTTTCTTTGCCAAATAAGCTGATCTCACCGCCATGAGCCGTCTCCCTGTTATGGGATGAACTTAGCAGTAAATGATTGTGATGGCTTGCAAAAAAGGAAATTAACTGGATTTTGGTTTATCGCTTGGATTCAACAGGAGAATTATTTTGAAAATGCTACGATTACGTCAGTGGGCTTAACCAGAAACAGATCTTTGCGGGCCAGTTCATCTAACAAATCTGGGTCTATGCTCTCAGGGCGAAGCAAGGTTACGCGGGCTTCAATGGCTTGACGTTGGACCAAAATAGTCGCAGTTTCGGCTTTCAATTGGTCCAATTGCAGCGCCAACTTATCGCGGAAGGGATAGCCGCGCTCGCCATAAAAACCGTGCCAACCTAAATATCCAAGCATGGCCAAGCAGGCCAAACTGACCAACAGCTCAAATTTTTTCAGTTTTACGAGTCGCATTGCTTAAAACCTTTGCGATTGAAATGGTCTCGTTTTAGTTAATACTTCGTAACCAAATTTGCCTTTGGTATCTTGCACCTTGATTTTTTGACATTTTAGGTTGATCTAAGGACCATGCTTTCCAGTAGCCGCTTTGTTGTTGCCATTCATGTGCTCTGCATTCTCGCGAAGAATGTGGGGAAAGGTCCTGTTTGCTCCAACCAGATTGCCTGCAGTGTGGACACTAACCCGGTGGTCATTCGCCGGTTAATGTCTGAATTGGAAAAGGCTAAATTGGTAATAGCGACAGCGGGGCGTGCTGGTGGTTTTTCACTCAGCAGAACTGCGCGTGATGTTTCATTGGCGGATATTTATGATGCGGTCGAAAGTTCCACAGTGTTCCGCACTCATAAATTAGATCCTAATTCAGCCTGCCCAATTGGGGCACAAATGTTTGAAGCGCTGCTGCCTAAATTGCGCTGCGCTGAGCTGGCTATGACCGCGTCGCTACAGGAAACAAAACTAAGCGAGATTGCGACTGGGTTTCATTAACGCATCAAACTTATGTTGTTAGAAACATTCCATCCGTGCTGCCTTCCACAAAATCCATTGTTTGCGCCATTGCGATAATTCACCGCCATGGCGCAAGAGTTTTGTGCCCTGCTTTTCAGCTTCACCGATATAGGGCTCAGTTAAAGATACATGCAAAAAAGCTGGCATAGCAGCAGGCTTAATCGTCCACGCCGCTTTGCGTGCTTGCAACAAACGCTGCCGGGCTTTTTCGCGAAGTTCTGCCAGCAAAACCGCAACCGCATCATCATTGGCAACGTCCCACAAATCTGCTGGTTGCAAATCTCGCGCTGCCAGAAGATCTAGCGGTACAAAGCATTGCGCGCGGCGATGGTGAAGGGGCAGCGAGCGCAACAGCCCAGCCATGCCATAAGCCACACCTGCAAGGCCTGATGCTTCCGCATTCTCTAATCCATCATGTCCGGCTAAAATCAACGATGCCATTTGGATGAGTGCTGACGACGTCTCACCAAGATAGCCTTCAAGATCAACCAGCGTGGGCACGGGATCGGAATAAAAATCGAAAACATGCGCCGTTATCAAATTCTTCAGCGCGTGCTTCGGCAAATCAGCAGCCACAATAGCTCGCGCCAACGCAATAGCCACCGGGTGTTCCTGCGCATCGCCGTGATAAATTGAATCCAGTGTATCTTGCCACCATTGCAGGCGAATTTCGCCTAAGTGCGATTCTGTCACCACATCACGAATGCGCGTGATTTCTGCATTGAAGGCATAAAGAGCCAAAAGATCGGCACGTTTATTTTCAGGTGCAAAAAGTGCCGCTAAGTATCTGTCACGGTCGATTTGCCGGACTAGGTTGAAGCAGTATTCATCCTCGGGGCTCATGGCACGGCCTTATCAACGGCTATGAAACAAGCGGCCAAGCGCCGTCCTTCGGCAAGCATCACATTATAAGTGTGAACAGCCGAACTGGTGCTCATAAAATCCACATTCAAATTCTCTACTGCAAAGAGATCAAGAATTTTACGCTGCGGCCGCTTCATCTCAACACCAGTGCCAAGCAACACAAAATCAATTTCCAATTTTTCAGCAATGAGTACGGAAAAATCACAAGTGTCCCAAGCCCGCATGCCGCTTGGCACAACCATTAATGACCCCAAATGCGAATGCGATCCAAACCGAAAGCCGCCATCACCAAAAGACGTGATCGGCAAAACCTGCGGCAGAAATTTCATGGGTGTTAGACCTTTTCTGCCCCCGGCATTTCACGCTTAGTGCCCAGCAAAATCAATACCGGCGATGCAATGAAGATTGAACTGTAGGTTCCCACAGCCACGCCCCAAATCATCGCAAATGTAAACCCGCGGATAACCTCGCCACCAAAAAGATAAAGCGCAAGCAATGCAAGGAACGTAGCAACCGAGGTGAGCATGGTTCGCGGCAAAACCGAGTTGATCGAAAAGTCGATCAAATCTGCCAACGGCATTGATTTATATTTACGCAAATATTCACGAATTCGGTCGAACACTACAACAGTGTCGTTCAGTGAGTAGCCAATAATTGTAAGAATAGCAGCGATAATTGAAAGGTTAAATTCCAATCCGATTACGCAAAACAATCCAATCGAAAGCACCACATCGTGCAACAGCGAAATGATTGCACCAACTGCAAACTGCCACTCAAATCGAACCCACAAATAAATCAAAACAAAGACGAGGGATAACATCACAGCAGCAGTTGCTTGTTCCGTAAGCTCCTCAGAAACTTTGGGACCGACGGTTTCAGTGCTGCGCACTTCCACACCCTTGCCTAAAGCAGCTTTAACTTTGGCTTGTGCTTCTTGCTCAAGTTTATCGTCGCCTTGCGCACCGAGCCTGATGAGAAGATC
>JAYUPT010000062.1:0-12701 GCA_043759965.1 Aestuariivirga sp.
CGAACACCTGACCCCCGCATTACGAATGCGGTGCTCTACCAACTGAGCTAAAGCGGCAACTGGTTCGTGACTGAGAAATTAGCGAAATTCCGGCGACTATTCAACAACGCTCATTCAACACCTGGATCATCTGGCAAGCGCACCTGTTCGGCTGGCTTAGCCTCTTCAACTGAGGTTTCCAACAGCGGCGTTTCTTCACCAGCACTCAATTGCCATTGAGTGCCCACGGCCATCTCAAACGGCGGTTTCCATTCGCATGGAACAATTTCGCCAGTAACCGGTGACACAGGTGTCCACCGCGCTGAGGCCACACCATCTGACAACCACATGGGGTCGCGTGGTGCATGAAGGGCCCGCGCCAACCATTCACGAGAGCGTCCCTTGTCGCTTTGCGCATCTTCAATCTGTGCCATCAAGCCGCAAATGCGGGCTTGCGGGCGATCTTCAATAAACGGCGCAAGAGTTGTTTTTGCTACGTCAAATCGCTTGGCATCTATGGCAGCGCGCGCCAACGCGCATGCACCTTCAACATTCGCATCAGTCTTGCCAACCAGATCGCGCACGCGCTCAAAGCGGTCTTCTGCATTTTCCGTAGGTTTGGCATTGCAATAGACTTGCACCAATTCCGGATGCGGAGACTTCGCCCAACAGGTATGCAGCAGTTTAATTGCTTTGCGCGTATTGCCAGAAGCAATCAGGCAGCGCGCAGCCACCAAAGCCGCTGGCACCAATGTGCCATCAAGCCCATGCGCTTGTTGGGCCAGTTCCAAAGCCCGTGCTGGATTTGTATCTTCATCAGCAAGTGCCTGTGCGGCCAGAAGGGAGGCTTGCTTTTTAGCGGCTTCTTCGCGCGGCATAATTGCAGCTTTGGCCTGATTAGAAATTGTGGCAGCAGCAGCCGCCCAATCCTTTGATGCCGTTTGCACTTGCAATATGGCCATGGAAGCCCACGGCAAACGCGAATTTTTTGCCAATGCCCGCTCAGCAATGTTGCGTGCTGCGGCCCAATCGCCCGCTTGTTTTGCTTCAGCAAAAAGCCCGCGCAATCCCAAAACTTCAGTATCGGCAGATTTGGTCATATCTTCGAAAGCTTTTTTCACACCAGCCCTATCGCCTCTAAGCTGTGCCGCCTGCGCAGTCAGCAGATTGACCAATGGCTCGTTCTTTAATGTGTCGCCAGCAATTGCGGCATGGCGCGCAGCCGCTTGTGCATCACCTGCCCCTGCAGCAATAATGCCACGCGACAGTGAATCGTAAGCTTTGCGATGTTTACGAAACCGCCAATTCTCTCGCGCAACACTTGGGCTCCGCCAAATTCTGTTGGTCACTCGCCAAATCATATAAGCAGCGAGAATGGCCATCGAAAGAAGCGCCACACCAACTAAAACCGACATATGAATTTCACGCCCAAGCCAATTAATGTTAACTTGCCCGGGCCTGTCAGCCAGCCACGCAAAGCCAATGGCCGCCGCAACAAGAAGTCCAAAACGCCACAGCAATTTGACCATTAGAATCAGCCCTTCGCTGCAATTTGGCGCAGCACCGCTGCCGACGTTATTTCAACTGCGCTTTCAATTTCAAGCCGCGCAGCAGCACGGTCATGCCAGCGTTGCAGTTCAACAGGCAAAGCACCTTCAGGCTTTATTAAATTTGCAACCGCACTAGCAAGATCGCCTTGTTCAGCCAGAGCCGCCACTTGCAATGCCAATTGCTCCCAATCTGCCTCGCCCGCAAATTTTATGGTCACCAAATTCGAAAGCAGGGCACTGCTATAACCCCACCAACTGTCATCAGGTGTTGCCACTGGTTCAGCTTTTGGCAAGCTGGCTGCAGCGGTCTTTAACTCCGCTGCTAAAGCTACAGCATTTGGTAAACCCTGCGCTGAATGGGCTTGCAAAGTATCTAGTCCTTCAGCAGCAGGCACCATTAATGCGATACGGTCAATCTCGCTTTGATACGATGTGCCAGCCGCAATTTTCGCTTTAAGATCAGCCAGGCTTTGTGACAGCAGAGTGGTATCAATAGCTGCCTTACCCGCTTGTTTTAAACTTTCTACGTCTTTTTCCAATATGCCGAGCCGCTTCGCAAGCGCTTTGTCATCGTAAGGAACACTTCCCACGCCGCCTCCATATGCATAGGGCGAATTAGCAATAGGAGTGCCTGCCGCCATTTGCGCATTCAGGCTTTCGATTGATGAACTGGCAGTTGCCAACGCCTTCTCCAAATTGGCAATTGACGTTTTTACATCTCTTGAATTAGCCTGTAATTGCCCAATCTCTGCAGCCGCCGCTTGCGCTGCGGCCAATTGCGATTTGATCTCGTCGGTAAATCCGATGACGGCATCCACCTTACCGTTAAAAGTTTTTGTTGTGGTCTCAAGCCCATCCATGCGCGTTGCCATGGCTTGCACTTGGTCTGATGGCAAATAGCTTGAGAGTAAATCGCGGTAAGCCCAAGCCCCGCCAGCACTGCTCAGCACAATAAGCCCCGTTACCAAAGCAATTTTGCGGGGCAAACTTAACGCAAGTTTGGGGGGTGTTTTTTCTTCAACTTTGCCTTCAATAATATCTTCAGGCGAAATGTCGATGATCTCAGCGGTGTTATCAATGTCACTCATAATCAACTCACCTATTCCGCTTTTGCGTTTCAATCAAGCGCCGCAATCAAGGCAGCTTCCGTTGGGTTCTTAGCAATGCGCCGTGGCCAAACGTCTGGCAAACATGCCGCAATTGCTGCAGATAAACAAATATGTATAAGTGTGTCGGCAACATGCTGCAACTGAAGATTATTTATGTTCTGGACCCATAATTTTGCGCTGCGTGGCGAATACAGCAAAACCGCGTGGGACGATTGAATTTCACTTTCATATCCACTCAAATCAGCAGGTTTCGCATCATAGGTGATCACCCGGTCCACAGCAAAACCAGCGCCGCGCAATTTGCCTTCAAGATCGCCTGAGGTTTGTGATCCCGAAATATAGAGAAGCGGCCCGTCGCTTGGCTGCAATGTCTCAGCAACATGGGCGGCCAGCCCATTAACATCCCCACCTTTTGCTTGCACATGCAAAAACCCACGATCCAGCGCCATCTGCTTTGATTGCGGTCCCACCGCTATTACTTGGATAGATTTGAGCGCCTCAACTTTTTCCAACATGCGAACGCCATTGGCACTGGTCAAACAGATTGCCTGATACGGCCGTTGCGGAATTTCAACACCAACCCGCGCCACAATTTGAAGCACGGGAGCAATCACAACCTCATGGCCCAAAGCCCTCAATTTATCAGCCAGTGGCAGCGCATCTTCGGCGGGCCGTGTGATAATAATTTTCATCAATAAGCAATCAACTTTCCACCGCGCAGTTTAACTTCTTCACCAGCATCAATTCCCATGCGCTTTGCATCAGAAATTGCACCTTGCCGCGTCACTGTAAAAACATGCACGCCATCTAGCGTTAGCGCCTCTCCGCGAAAATTCACAATGCCATTGTTGATTGTTGCGTGCCCTGCAATTGGCGTGCGGCAGGAACCATCAAGCGCTGCCATAAAACCACGTTCACAAGTAACGGCAATTTCAGTTGAGGCGTGATTGAGTGGAGCTAGAATCTTGCGAACGGCCTCGTCCCTTTCATTGATCTGAATGCCAATGGCCCCTTGTGCCACGGCAGGCAGCATCACATCCATAGACATGATAGACGTGATCTTTTCGCTAAGACCCAGACGATTGAGCCCAGCAGCCGCAAGAAATGTTGCCTGCGCCACGCCGTCTTGCAGCTTGTTCAACCGTGTTTGCACATTGCCACGAAACTGCACCGCCTTTAAATCTGGCCGAACGCGCAAAGCCTGCGCCGTGCGCCGCACTGAAGAGGAACCAAGAAGCGCACCTAAAGGCAGTGACTTCAAATCAGAGGCCGCGAAGCTAATAAACGCATCCCGCGCATCTTCACGCGGCAAATAAGCCACCACATCTAAGCCCGCAGGCATTTTGGCGGGCATATCTTTCATCGAATGCACGGCCACATCAATTGTGCCAGCAAACAAAGCTTCTTCCAACTCTTTGGTAAAAAGCCCTTTACCGCCAATCTCGCTCAAAGGCCTATCGCCAACTTTATCGCCAGTGGTCGTGAAGGTTTTTATTTCAATGGCATCAACTGTCCAGCCATGCGCTGCCAGCAAACGGTCGCGCGTTTCGTGGGCCTGAGCCAATGCCAGTGGTGAACCTCGGGTTCCAATACGAATTCTGTTCATTTGCCAAGTTTAGGCGTGAGATGCTAGAGCGGCAACCCTAGAGATCAACCAAGTATTGGACCGATGGCCGCAGCACCCACATTTATTTTAGGCATTGAAACCTCCTGCGATGAAACCGCGGCATCCGTGGTGCTCCGGGGTGCGGATGGTCGCGGGAAATTGCTGAGCAATGTTGTGCTCTCGCAACTCAAAGAGCATGCACCTTTCGGCGGTGTGGTGCCGGAGATTGCAGCGCGCGCCCATGTCACCCATCTTGACCGCTTGATTGCCCAAGCAATGAAAGAGGCTGATCTTGATTTTAATGGTTTAAGCGCCGTGGCCGCAACAGCCGGGCCAGGCTTGCTTGGTGGTTTGATTGTGGGGTTGATGGCTGGAAAAGCCATTGCCATGGCGCATAGTATTCCCTTTCTTGCCATCAACCATCTTGAAGGTCATGCGCTAACACCACGGCTTTTGAATGCGTGCCAATTTCCTTATTTGCTGTTGCTCATTTCAGGTGGCCACACGCAATTTCAAGTGGTGGAAGGTGTTGGCCATTATAAGCGTTTAGGCACCACCATTGATGATGCGCTGGGTGAAGCCTTTGACAAAACCGCAAAGCTTTTAGGTCTGGGTTATCCCGGTGGCCCGCGCGTGGAAGCCTATGCCAAGAGGGGCAATGCCAAACGCTTTGATTTTCCAAGGCCACTCAAAGGCCGCAATGATTGCAACTTTTCATTCTCAGGTTTGAAAACTGCGGTGCGCGAAGTGGTGAACAATTTGGGAACATTGAGTGACGATGATGTGGCTGATGTTTGCGCCAGTTTTGAACTGGCCGTGGTTGAAACCTTGGCTGATCGATTGAAGCGAGCATTACAGCAATTTAATGAAGCCCATCCCGATTGCGCCAATCCCACACTTGTCGTGGCCGGTGGTGTGGCTGCCAACGCAAAATTGCGTGAGGCACTGGAAGTGACGTGTGTCAATCATGGCTTCACATTGAACGTGCCACCATTTCATCTGTGTACGGATAATGCCGCCATGATAGCTTGGGCCGGCGCCGAACGCTTGGCGCTTGGCCTCACTGATGATATTGATTTCAAGGCCCGCCCGCGTTGGCCGTTAGACACTGTATCCGCCCCCGTCTATGGCTCTGGCCGCCTTGGAGCAAAAGCATGAAAATCACCGTGATGGGGCAGGGTGCTTGGGGCCAAGCTTTGGCCGTGGTCGCGCGCAAAGCCGGGCATGATGTGGCCTTATGGTCGCGCTCATCAGCACCGATGCAAAAATGCGATGCGGTAATTATAGCTGTTCCCGCCCAAGCGCTGCGTCAGGTTTTGGCAGCCGTAAATGCGCCGATCATCATATCCGCCGCCAAAGGCATTGAGCGTGACACTGGGTTGACCATGGCCGAAGTTGTTCACGCCACATTGCCGACCCATGAATTCTATGCTCTCTCTGGCCCAAGTTTTGCTGCTGATGTTCTGGCAGGCCTACCCACCGCCATAACTTTGGCGGGATACAATTTAGAGGCCACCACAAAACTTGCCGCAGCATTGTCTCTGCCCACTTTCCGCATCTATGCATCTGATGATGTGATTGGTGTTGAATTGGGTGGTGCCTTGAAAAATGTTCTCGCTATTGCTTGCGGCGTGGCCGATGGCCGTGGCCTCGGCGAAAGTGCCAGAGCCAGCCTCATCACGCGGGGCTTTGCTGAACTTTCACGCTTTGGTCAATTGCGCGGCGCCAAGCCTGAAACCCTGATGGGCCTTTCTGGTTTAGGCGATTTGCTGCTCACTTGTTCGAGCACAAAATCTCGCAACTATTCATTTGGCTTGGCACTTGGCAAAGGCCAATCGGCAGAAGCAGTACTTGCACATTCTGTTGGCGTTGTTGAAGGCGCAGCAACGGCGCGCATTGCCGCTTCGCTAGCTGCAAAGCATCATGTAGATATGCCAATTATCAACGCCGTCACCGCACTCATTGACGGCACTTTAAAACCCGACGACGTGATTGCCAAACTTCTCGCCCGCCCCGTGGGTGTTGAAAACAAATAGAGGATAAAATGCTTTTTTGCCTGCTCTGCACCGATAGACCCAACAGCTTAGATTTGCGCCTGAAAGTGCGCCCCGATCATCTGGCCTATCTTGCCAGTCTTGGACCGAAGATGAAAACCGCCGGCCCTTTCCTTGATGATGCAGGAAGTCCAACAGGCAGCCTTGTGATTATCGATGTCGCTGATCGCAGCGAAGCCGAAAAAATGGCAGCGGCTGATCCTTACGCAATCGCTGGTCTTTTCGCTTCGGTTGAAATCAAAGCTTGGAAATGGGCACTCAAAAATCCTGAGGTCGCATAATGGCCAATTGGCTTTTTAAATCTGAACCCGATGTTTTTTCCTTCGCAAACTTGATGACCAAAGGTGCCAAAGGTGAGGAATGGACCGGCATCAGAAATTACCAAGCGCGCAACAATATGCGTTTGATGAAAATTGGCGATAAAGGTTTTTTCTATCATTCCAATATAGGTAAGTCCGTGGTTGGTGTGGTCGAAGTGTGCAAACTCATTCACCCTGATTCAACGGCTGATAAACCTGCGTGGGAATGCGTGGATATTTGCGGGCTTGTGGTCATGCCGCGCGAAATCACTTTGGATGAAATTAAAGCCGATGCACGTCTCACCGAAATGGTGTTGGTTAAAAATTCCAGACTCTCAGTGCAGCCTGTGCTGGCTGAGGAGTGGAAAATCATTTGCGAGCTTGGTGGCCTAAAACTTCCACCGAAATTGGCGTGAACCACGAAGCCTTTATCCGCGAGAACACCAGCATTCTATCGCCGCCCTTGGTGCCGGAAGTAAAACTGCACTTGGCCCATGAGGCCGTGCCGATCTGGCAAAAAACCGAAGAAGAATTAGGTGAAATTGGCTTGCCGCCACCGTTCTGGGCCTTTGCATGGGCAGGTGGCCAAGCCTTAGCGCGCTATATATTGGACAATCCAGAAATCGTGCAAGGCAAGCGTGTAATCGATATTGCATCGGGTTCAGGTCTTGTGGCGATAGCTGCACTGAAAGCGGGTGCCGCTTCTGTTTTGGCCGCCGACATTGATTTTTTTGCAGTGGCCGCAATTGAGCTTAACATGGCCGAGAATTTTCCTTTCCTAGCCCGCCATTCCCGCGCAGGCGGGAATCCAACTTTCTTGCTTAACGCCACGTTGGATCCCCGCCTGCGCGGGGATGACGATGGGGGGAGAGCTATGGAGATTACATCTGATAACCTCCTTCTATCACCACCACCCGACATCGACGTTATCCTTGTCGGCGACCTATTCTATGAAAAACATGTGGCCGAGCTTTGCCTCAGCTGGTTGCGCCAAGCCAGCACAGATCAAATTTACATCGGCGATCCAGGCCGCAGTTATTTGCCAAAAAGCGCTCTCATAAAAATCACTGAGTATTCCGTGCCAGTCTCGCGCGACTTAGAAGACGCAGAAATCAAAAAAACCGCAGTGTGGCGATTGGTCTAAAGCGGATGCGATTCTGGGTTTACTGCGGCATTGGCCTTGTCGCTGTGTTCGGTGTTATTGAAATAAAGTGCCACCATCAAAACAGCGAGCGAGAGCCACAACCAAATATCAGTGCCGCCGCCAAAAAATATCACGCCAATAAGCACAGCTGCAGGGGTTGAAACATAAGTTGCTTGCACGGTGTAAACAGCTCCCTTCTGGGTGATCAATGTGAAATAGACCACGCGCTCCACCACCCACATCAGGGTGACTGCAACAAGCGTCCAATGATTATACAAATCAGGATTTCCAGCAGCGCCAAAAGGTTGATAGAGTAAAATAATCGGCAATACCGTTATGCCTGACCACAGGCTTTCAAAAGCACCCGCTTGAATGGTGTCCGCCCCCTTGGGCCAAGCATGAGCTGCAAATGTATTATATGCACAATAGAGTAGGGGAATGGCCAGAGATGCAATCAGCGGCCAAGACACATTGCCAGCCAATGTGCCTTCGCGCGACAATATGAGAATGAGGGTTGAGATAAATCCAAAAACAATGGCCAGCAATCTGCGCGAGTTAGAATTCTCATTGCCCATAATCAGCGCAATCACATAATTAAAAAATGGCGACATGGTGATAATGATGGCAAGCTCAGTGGGTGGCACAAAACCAGCAAGATAAAGATTAATCCCGAAGGGAATGTTCATCAAAATGGCGCAGCCCAAACCATAATAAACCAACCGCCGATCAAAATTGCGGATGCCAGTTTTAAACGCCGCCATGCCAAGCATAATCACCCCAACGCCAATTCCGGTATAAAAAATCGTATGCACCACCGGCATGTTAATGCTGCTGAGGTGCTTATAAAGACTGGGCGAAACACCCCAGAACAAGCCCAGCAACATAAAATATAAAAAATGATTTGGAGTTCGCATTCGGGTGTTTATAGTACGGAAAAAATAAATATGGGAGCAGAATACGCCATGTTAGATAAAACTTACGCCGTGCCAGCCGCTTGGAAAAAGAAGGCGTATTTCAATGAAGCGTCTTATAAAAAAGCCTATGACGAGTCTGTAAAAAATCCAACAAAATTCTGGGCGAAAGAGGCCAAGCGTTTAGACTGGATAAAAACGCCCAAGAAAATCAAGAACGTCTCCTACGCTTATCCTGATGTTTCAATCAAGTGGTATGAAGATGGTGTTTTAAACGTCTCGGCAAATTGCATTGATCGTCACCTTAAAAAGCGGGCCAATCAAACCGCAATTATCTGGGAAGGTGATAACCCCTATGACGACAAGAAAATAACTTACCGCGAACTTTATGAGCATGTGTGCCGCTTGGCCAATGTGATGAAGAAGCATGGCGTTAAAAAAGGTGATCGCGTTACGATTTATATGCCCATGATCCCTGAAGCGGGATACGCCATGTTGGCTTGTGCGCGCATTGGAGCGGTGCATTCGGTGGTGTTTGGCGGCTTCTCACCAGAGTCATTGGCAGGCCGCATTGATGATTGCGATTCCAAATTTATCATCACTGCGGATGAAGGCTTGCGCGGCGGCAAAAAAATTCCGTTGAAAGCCAACACAGATGCAGCCCTTGCAAAAACCAAAGGTGGTGCAAAAGTTTTAGTGGTGCGCCGCACGGGTGGCGCTGTAGCCTTCGATCCATCCCGCGATCTGTGGTATCATGATGAAGTTCAAAAAGTTTCAGCAGACTGCAAGCCAGAAAAAATGAAGGCCGAAGATCCGCTGTTCATTCTCTACACATCAGGTTCAACCGGAAAACCCAAAGGCGTGTTGCACACCACGGGCGGCTATCTCGTTTATGCTTCTATGACTCATCAATATGTTTTTGATTACCATGATGGCGATATTTACTGGTGCACGGCGGATGTGGGCTGGGTGACGGGCCACAGCTATATTCTTTATGGTCCGCTGGCCAATGGTGCCACCACGCTGATGTTTGAAGGTGTTCCTAATTATCCAAGCACATCGCGCTTCTGGGAAGTGATTGATAAGCACCAAGTCAATATCTTCTATACAGCACCCACAGCGCTTCGCGCTTTGATGCAGCAAGGCGATGATCCTGTAAAGAAAACTTCGCGCAAATCATTGCGGCTTTTGGGTTCTGTTGGTGAACCCATCAATCCAGAAGCATGGGAATGGTATCACCGCGTTGTGGGTGACCACCGTTGCCCCATCGTTGACACCTGGTGGCAAACCGAAACGGGAGGCATTCTCATTTCGCCATTGCCGGGTGCGACAAAATTAAAGCCAGGCTCGGCCACCAAACCTTTCTTTGGATGCCAACCCGCACTCGTTGATGACAAAGGCTCATTCCTCGAAGGTGCCGCATCAGGAAATCTAGTTATTTTGGATTCTTGGCCGGGCCAAATGCGCACGCTTTATGGAGATCACAAGCGTTTCGTCGAAGCCTATTTCTCAACCTACAAAAGTATGTATTTCACCGGCGATGGCTGCCGCCGTGATGCAGATGGTTACTATTGGATCACTGGACGCGTTGATGATGTGATCAATGTTTCCGGCCATCGCCTCGGCACTGCCGAAGTTGAGAGCGCTTTGGTCTCGCACAGTAAAGTGTCAGAGGCAGCAGTGGTCGGCTATCCGCATGACATTAAAGGCCAAGGCATCTATTGTTATGTCACATTGATGGCAGGCGAGCAGGGCGATGACGCATTGAAGAAAATTTTGGTTGACCATGTGCGTAAAGAAATCGGGCCATTGGCCACACCAGATAAAATTCAATTTGCCCCAAGCTTGCCCAAAACCCGCAGCGGCAAAATCATGCGCCGCATCTTGCGCAAGATTGCCGAAGATGATTTTGGCGCGCTTGGAGATACTTCAACTCTGGCAGATCCAGCGGTTGTGGATGATCTGGTGGCCAATAGGCAGAACAGGAAATCATAAAAAACACTCCCAAAAAATGTTGATGTTCCTATGAACTTCAGATGAACTGTGGCTTCAGTCTCCATTCAAACTGAATGCCGCAGTGTCTTGCTAGAGATAGGGCAATCATTTGAAGGAGTATTATTATGAAACGACTTAGTTTTCTGAAAATTGCTTTGCCACTTGTTGGCCTAGCAGTATTTTCTCAACCTGCATTTGCAGATCAATGGCCGGTATTTGACTACATCAAGCTGACACCCACAGGCATTCAACCGACAATAATTGTCGAATCTGAGAATGAATCATCTTGGACCAAGGTCAAGTCAATGCCAATGCAATTTGCGGCAAACTTCGATATCAAAATGAAAGAAGGTGAGGTTACTGATTTTAGAGTTAGTCACGGCATCAATACTGTGTTGAACCCACCAGGCGAGTATCTTGACGTAACACATCTTAAATTTGAAGGCAGTATTCCAACTACGACCATCAATCTAGGAATTGCAGCACTGATGGCAGTTAATGCCTGCAATGCAAAACTCAAAACTGGTGCTGAAATTTATCAGGATCAATTTGTTGGTATAACCACCGACCTAAAATTGATTGTGGACGCTTCGGGCACAGCTGCACCTAGTAATAAAAATATCACTCGCGATAATTGGGGCACTTTCCCACTCACAGTAAAATGTGTGGGCATTCCAATTGGTTCAAAAAACGAACTGCCGAAACCGCCAGCTTCACCTGTGGTCGATATTGACGATATGACCACTGGACCGAAGTTCAAAGTGAAGTCGGCCAATTTGGTGGTCCACAAGCCGCCGTCAAATGTGTGTCCGTCCAAAGGCGCTCTTACGGCACAATTTGTAACTAATTTTGATGGCAAAGTAACCTTTATATACCGTCAAGCTGGCGGCGGAAAATCGCAACCGATCACGGTGAAATCAAAGAAAATGCCAAACGGAAAATTCATGGCGGTTCATGTTCAACATGTGCCAGTGAGCAAAGCAACCGACACGAAATACATGGTCGAAGTTGTCGGCAAAGGCATTATTTCCGATTGGGAAGATTTCAAGGTTCCATGCAAAATTGGACATGGCGGCAATGATGAACTTGCAAACCCACCTGTGGTGCCCTTCAAAGTGCTAAGTGCTCAGCTCGGCATCATAGGACCTAAAACTAAACTGTGCCCGAACTCTGCAAAGCTCATGGCATGGTTCAAAACCAGCAAGCCAGGCAAAGTGGGTTTTCGCTTAATGCGGAAGAATGGCCCGGTTGGTCCGATGATTTTTGTACAATCGGTTAAAGCTGGATCTGGCTACATGGCCACCTATTCAAAGTCGATAGTGATCACCAATGCGATTAACACTTCGTACTCGGCAATTGTGCCCGGCGCAGGTGGACTTGCCAGCAACTTTGTGCCGCTGAAAGCCAGCTGTGCTGTGGGCTTGCCCGGCGGTTTGGTTGGAAACTAAAACGCAATTCAACATGAGCGAGGCCCGGAGTATTCCGGGCCTCGAATGAATTTCCCCAATCACTTTATCGTTTTAAACTAGCCCGCCATAATCCTGCCAAAGCGCAGTGCCATGGCACGTTGATGGACAGGCGCGCTTTCACTTTTGGACTCATAGCACTGGCAACACCAGCTGCCGCCAAGCCGCAACCGAGCCCCTATCAGGGTGCCGAAATTGTTGAATTTTCCACACATGAAAAATCGGGTACTGTTATCGTCAATACCGAGCAGCGCGTCCTTTATCACGTGATCAGCAACTATAGCGCCATTCGTTATGGCGTTGCGGTGGGTAAAGAAGGGTTTGATTGGGCTGGCATTGCGCGGGTTGGCCGCAAGGTGGCGTGGCCACGCTGGACCCCGCCTGATGCCATGATCAGGCGCAAGCCAGAATTAGAACAATGGCGCTATGGCATGCCCGGCGGCCCGAAAAATCCACTGGGTGCCCGCGCCCTTTATTTATTTGATGCCAAAGGCGACACGGGCTTTCGCATCCACGGCACCAATGAACCCACTTCCATTGGCTCGGCGGCATCGTCAGGCTGCATCCGCATGTTAAATGAAGAAGTGT
>JAYUPT010000063.1:0-4628 GCA_043759965.1 Aestuariivirga sp.
TTGGACTACCAAACTGTTGCAGTTCAACACCACCAAGTCCGAGACTATTGAGTGTGGTCCGCAACTCATCGATCTTCGCTGGACCTTCGGTGCGAATGGTAATCACCGATCCGCCTTTAAAGTCGATCCCGTAATTTAACCCTATTGTTGCAAACAACAGTATCGAAATCGCACAAAGGATACCCGACAAGAAAAAGCCAAAACGGCTCATTCTCATAAACGGAATTTTAGTGTCGTCTGGAACAAGACGAATGGGTTTCCAGCGCATTAGAGGTTAATCTCCTTAGGACGATTGCGTTTCACCCACATCGCTACAAAGAAGCGAGTCATGGTGAAGGCTGTAAACATTGTTGTGATGATGCCGATTGCCAACGTCACTGCAAAGCCACGGATCGGGCCTGAGCCCACACCGAACAAAACCACAGCCGCAATCAAAGTGGTGACGTTTGCATCAACAACAGTGGCAAGTGCAGCTTTGAACCCAGTTTCGATGGCGCCCATCGCAGTTCGGCCAGCACGCCACTCTTCACGAATACGCTCATAAATCAGAACGTTGGAATCCACCGCCATGCCCAGAGTGAGCACAATGCCTGCTATGCCTGGCAACGTGAGCGTGAAGCCAAATAAGCTCATCACGGCAATCAACAAGAGCAAGTTAACCAGCAACGCTAAATTGGCAATCAACCCGAAGAAGCCATAAGGCAACATCATAAAGGCCATAACGAAAACAAGGCCCGTAAGCGATGCAACCAAGCCAGCTTTGATTGAGTCTGCGCCAAGGCTGGGGCCAACGGTACGTTCTTCAACGATATTGAGTTTGGCTGGCAATGCGCCAGAGCGCAACACGATGGAAAGCGTGTTAGTTTCATCAATTGAGAAGCGGCCAGAAATTTGGCCGGTTCCTCCAAGAATAGCACTGCGAATAACTGGCGCTGATTGCACCACATCATCCAACACAATAGCAAATGGCTTATCGATGTTTTCTTGCGTCAATTTACCAAAGCGCACCGCACCTTTTTGATTGAAACTGAAATTCACAATCGGTTCATTCTGCTCACCAAAGCTTGGTTGAGCATCGGTAAGGTCAGCCCCATCCACCGAGGCCCGGCTCGATGTTTGCACCCACATTTGCGGTAATGTTTTAATTTGAGCTTCCGTAGGCTCAACGCCTTTTGCAAGTGTTGCCTTTAACCGGTCAACATCTTCTTTTTGTGGAACAGCTCTACAGTCGGGTGGCGGAACCAAATTGGCATTTGATGGCTGTTCAGAGCATAACAAGTTAAATGTTAGCTTACCTGTGCCTTCTAAAATTCTTTTGAGGCTGTCAGGATCTTGCAAACCCGGTATTTGGATAACAATGCGGTCTTTGCCTTGTTGCTGAATAACAGGCTCAGTTGTGCCCGTGCCGTTAACACGGTTTTCCATAATTTTAAGCGTGGTGCCAACAGCGGAATTCACTTTGGCTTCTAAACCTGATGGATTGATTGCAAATGTGAATTTTTGCTCTTGTTGCGTCAAGCCGTAGAGATTGACGGGCGCGCCACCAACCAAAATACTTGAGTTTATCGGTTGCAACAATTTGTTGAGTTCAGTTTTTGCTCGGTCAATATCTTCTACATTTTTTATCTCGACTGATACGCCATCTGCTGTCTTCACAATGCTGCTATAAAAAATACGTGGTTTTGGTTCACTTAATCCGGCACGCACATCGCCCAGCAGTTGTTGTTTTAGTTTCTCCACCATATCCTTCTGATCAACTTCCATCAGAATGTTGGAGCCACCCTGCAAATCCAAGCCAAGCGTCATTGGACGAAGGCCCAGATTATCAGCCATAAATTTCTGGCCAGAAGCAGACAGAATGTTCGGTAGCGCAATAAAGGCTGCAAGCAGCACAGATGATAAGATCGCTATGATCTTCCAACGGGAATAATGAAACATCAGGTTAAAACCTTATTTCTTTTTGGAAGGTTTTGCCGCTGGAACTTCGGCAGTCATTGGCTCACCCTTGCTAGACACATCTGCAATACCAGCCCGCAACACGCGCACCTTAACATTTTCACCAATTTCAACCAAAAGCTCGCGCTCATCCACCACACGCACAACTTTGCCAATTAAGCCACCATGGGTCACCACGGTGTCGCCGCGAGAAATTGCAGACAGCAATGTTTGTTGTTCTTTGGCCTTGCGCTGCTGCGGGCGGATCATCAGAAAATAAAACACACCCATAATCGCAACCATGGGCACGATCATACCAATTAGGTCACCAGCACCAGGTGTCGCTGCAGCTTGGGCATAGGCTTCAGTTGTAAACATTTATATTCTCCTCAAACGGCATTAAGCCTAACGAAACAAAACTTGCGCGGAATATAGCGATGGATTAGGCCATTGCAACCTTATTGGGCAACCTTATTGGGTGAGAAAAATAAATGGCTAAAAACCTTGAAATTATAGCGTTAAACCGCATTGCAGAAGCGTTAGAGCGCATTTCGCCACCACAACCCCCTGCACCAAACTTTAAAAAATGCGATGCTTTTGTGTGGTCCAGCTCACCACCCAGCCTCGAACCAGTCGCAAAAGTGAACCGCGTTGAACTTTCCCTTTTGCAAGGTGTTGACCAATCACGCGACACGCTTTTGGAAAACACCCGTCGTTTTGTAAAAACCTTGCCAGCCAATAATGCACTCCTCTGGGGTGCACGCGGCATGGGCAAATCATCGCTCGTTAAGGCGGTGCACCGCGCTGTATCTGAAGAAAGCAAAGGCTTGCTCAAAATCGTGGAAATCCACCGCGAAGATATTGAAAGTCTTCCAGCTCTTATGGCGTTGGTACGCAGAAACGAAAAATATCGCTTCATTATATTCTGTGATGATCTTTCATTCGATGCCGATGATACGTCTTACAAGTCATTAAAAGCGGCGCTGGATGGAGGCTTGGAAGGCCGCCCGACCAATGCAATTTTCTATGCCACCAGCAACCGCCGCCATTTGCTGCCACGCGACATGATTGAGAATGAACGCTCCACAGCCATCAACCCATCAGAAGCTGTGCAGGAAAAAGTATCATTGTCTGATCGCTTTGGTCTGTGGTTAGGCTTTCATCATTGCAGCCAAGATGAATTCTTCGCCATGGTTGATGGTTATGCTAAACACCACAAATTGAAAATCAAAACCGAAGCGCTTCATGCCGCAGCCATTGAATGGTCTGTCACACGCGGTGCCAGATCTGGCCGCGTGGCGTGGCAATTCATCCAAGAGCTGGCAGGACGTTTGGGGCAAAAGTTGGAGTAGAATGCGAGAATCATTTACCCTTTAAGTCTTCATCCCTAATTTAAGGAATCATATCATGAAACTCTATGGCGCTTTAAATTCACCCTATGTCCGCATGAGCAAGGTGACTGCCCTTGAAGTGGGCTTGGGCCTTCGTGTGCAACTGGTGAAGGCTGATCTCACCTTTGTGCAAGCTGACAAACAATTGCAAAAACTTTCAGCGCTTGGCAAAGTTCCTGTTTTAGAAACTGATCATGGCCACCCAATTTATGATAGCCGCGTGATTATGGAATATCTTTGTCATGTTGCCGGCAACAAAGCACTGCTGCCAGATGATGGAGTGAAGCGTTTTCGCATCCTCACGTTGCTGGCGTTAGCTCAAGGGCTTTCCGATGCCGCTGTTGGCTTACGGGTTGAAACCGCCAATCGGCCCAAGGGCCTGCAATGGGCGGAGCTTGAAGCGCGCCTCAAATCTCGTATCGTGGCTTGCTTGGATGAACTTGAAACCCACTGGCAAAAAGATTTAGGCGAGGTAAATTTGGGAAGCATCGCCACGGCTTGTTCCTTGGGTTATCTCGATTACCGCCATGGCTGGCTGGATTGGCGTAAATCGCACACCAGTCTTGCTCATTTTACTGAAAAATTTAATGCGCGAGACAGCATGATAAATGCAGCCTTGCCCCCAACATGAGTGAATATATCGCAATCATTTCCGGCGCTGGCCCAGCGGGGCTTGCTGCGGCTTGTCTGCTGGCTTTGGATGGCGTTAAAACAGCCGTGATTGCCCCACCCACTTCTGATGATCCGCGCACCACCGCTTTAATGCAGCCTGCAATGCAGTTGCTTAAATTTATTGGCGTGTGGAATGACGCACTCAAATCCGTATCGGCTCCTCTCAAGCATTTGCATTTGATCGACGATACGGGAAATCTTGTCTCGGCACCCACAATTGAATTCAGTGCATCAGATTTAAACTTAGATGCCTTCGGTTGGAATGTGCCATTGGCGCAGCTCGTTCCGGCTTTGCGACAGCGTGCGGAAGCTTTGCGTGTTGATTTTATAACTGACGCAAGTGCCAGTGCGACTTGCGATGAAAACCAAATCACCATCAAAACCGAAAGCGGAAATTCACACAGTGCCAAAATTCTTTTAGCAGCCGATGGCGCGGACTCTAAACTTCGTCAGTCCTTGGGCGTTTCGGTTGAGTCATGGGTCTATGAACAGTCAGCCTTGGCCACCAGTTTCTCTCACACTGCTTCACATCAAAATATCTCGACTGAATATCACAAATCGGCTGGCCCCTTCACCACCGTGCCATTGCCCGGCAATCGCTCAAGCCTTGTGTGGATGGACCGCCCGGCC